>NZ_PKUB01000046.1 GCF_002868845.1 Desulfuromonas sp. | reverse complement strand
GTGCTGCCCTGAAGAGAGAGGGTTCGTCCCGAACGTGCCGGAGCACGAACGGTCCACCTCGTTTGCGGGTCTATGGTCGGAACGTCCTGAGGGGACGCCACCATCAACACAGACACCTTAACACAACTGGGGCCGAACGGCAAACCGCCCCCAGGGAAGCCTGAAATTCCTGTTCCGAAAGTCGAGAGACAACTCAGGTCAGGGTCTTCCAGGTCTGTTCCAGACCATAGCAGACGGCAGCGACCCACCCTGCTCCACTGGGATTGCCGGCTGCTAAAGCAAGAGCCTCCTAGTTTCAATGACTTGGAGGCTCTTGGGGGCGCTGGCGGGGTCTTTGTTGTGCGGGTCCCACCCGCCGCAAGCCACCGGGGGGATTCGGAGGAGAGGGTGCTACTCCTCCTCGGGGATCTTGAACACCTCCAGGACCCCCGCCTGCGCCTTGAGCCTGGCCGGGTCGAAGTTTTGGGTGTCGCCGATGACCCCGATGATGACCCGGTTGGCGCCGGTGGACTGGTGAAAGTCGAAGTCGTTGTCCACGAGGTACTGCTTGACCCCCTGGAGCTGCTCCTCGGTGACGCTATTCTTCATGATCACGAGCATGGTCGTTACTTTCCTTTCGTCCGGATGCGTTCGAGGCGGCGCGACTCGTCGATAACCCTTTCGAAGAGGCGCACGATGGCCTCGTCCTCGAGGGGGCCGGGGTTGACCGCCTTCATCTTCTCGAAAATAAGCTTTTCCCGCTTCGGGTCGTAAACCGGGATATCGAGCTCCTTCTTGATCTTCCCGATGGCCAGGGCCAGTGAGGCCCGTTCGTTGAAGATGCGCAGAAGTTCGCCGTCGAGGCGGTCGATCTCTTTGCGGATGGTGTCGATGTCCAAAATGCTCTCCCGTCTGTGGCGCGCCTCGTCCCCGAAGCCGGTTCCGCCTAGAGTCCCTTGCTCACCACTGTGTCGCGTTTCCAGTTGCCGTCGTCCGTGTCGGGGTAGTCGATGGTGTAGTGCAGACCCCGGCTTTCGTGGCGTTCAAGGGCGCAGCGAACGATGAGCTCGGCGATGGTGGCGATGTTGCGCAGTTCGATGAGGTCGGAGGTGATGAGGAAGTCCCAGTAGTAGTCGGTGATCTCCTCTTGAATCATGGTGATGCGCCGCAGGGCTCGCACCAGGCGCTTGTTGGAGCGCACGATGCCGACATAGTTCCACATGGAGCGGCGTATCTCGTCCCAGTTGTGGGCGACCACCACCTCTTCGTCGCTGCAGGTGGCGCTGCCGCAGTCCCAGGGTTCGATGGAGGGGAAGGGGGGGAGGTGGTCGGTCACGCGTTCGATGCAGCGGATCGCGGCGCGGTTTCCGTAGACCACGCCCTCGAGAAGGCTGTTGCTGGCGAGGCGGTTGGCGCCGTGAAGGCCGGTGCAGGAGGTCTCCCCGATGGCGAAGAGGTTGCCGATGTTGGTCTCGCCCCAGGTGTCGACCACGACCCCGCCGCACAGGTAGTGGGCCGCGGGGACGACGGGAAGGGGATCGACGGTCATGTCGATGCCGAAGGAGAGGCAGGTCTCGTAGATGTTGGGAAAGCGCTCTTTTATGTAGTCGGGGCCCTTGTGCGTGATGTCGAGGAAAACGCAGTCGTCGCCGTGGACCTTCATCTCGTTGTCGATGGCGCGGGCGACGACGTCCCGGGGGGCGAGGTCCTTCAGCTTGTGGTATTCGCCCATGAAGGCCGTGCCGTCTCTGCGCTTGAGGATCGCCCCCTCGCCCCGTACCGCCTCGGAGATGAGAAACCGCTTGGCGTGGGGGTGGAAGAGGGTGGTCGGATGGAACTGCATGAACTCCATATTGGCGATGGAGGCCCCGGCCCGGTAGGCCATGGCGACCCCGTCTCCGGTGGCCACGTCGGGGTTGCAGGTGTAGAGGTAGACCTTGCCGGCCCCGCCGGTGGCGAGGACGGTGAATCGGGCGCCGAAGGTGATCACATCGTTGCCGGGGATGTCGAGGACGTAGGCGCCGAGGCAGCGGTTGGGCAGGATCTGCCGGTTGGCTGTCTTGGCCTCGGTGATCAGGTCGATGGCGATGTGGTTTTCGTAGAGGGTGATGTTGGGGTGCTTGCGGACCGCCTCCACCAGGGCTCGCTCGATCTCCCTCCCGGTGATGTCCTTGGAGTGAAGGATGCGCCGGTGGCTGTGGCCCCCCTCACGGGTGAGGTCGTAGTTGTCGTCCTCCCCCCGTGTGAACTCGACCCCCCAGTCGATGAGGTCCCGGATCGCCTCGGGGCCGCTCTCCACGACCATGCGCACGACGTCCTCGTGGGAGAGGAAGGCACCGGCCACCATGGTGTCCTCGGCGTGGGCATCGAAAGAGTCGTGTTCGGAGAGGACCGCGGCGATGCCTCCCTGGGCGAGGTTCGTGGCGGTCTCGGACATGTCCCGCTTGGTGACCACGGCGACCGTGCCGCGATCGGCAACTTTCAGGGCGTAGGAAAGCCCGGCGATGCCGCTGCCGATGACCAGGAAGTCGGAGGTAATCTTCATGGGAATCCTCATGATATGGGGAGTCGGCCCGGAGAATCGAAGGGGGCGACGGGTCGCGGCCGAAACCCTCATGGGGGCCGGAACGAAGTTGACATTATCCTTGCCCGCAGAGGGGCTGTCAAGGCCTTTGGTGGGGGTAAATAGGTTGAAATACAATGCCTTCTGGGCTATAGTCCAAGACGAAACGGCGGGAGGGACGATGCTTCAGAAGACCAGGCCCGGGACGATCGCTTGCTTGACCTTGTTCATGCTCGGCGTGGCGTTCGGACAGGCGAGGGGGGACGTCTACCGGTATGTGGATGCCGACGGGGTCCTCCACTTCACCAACACGCCCACCGTCAGCCAGTACAGCTTCTACATGAAGGAGAGCAGCTCCGGGAGCAGGCTCGAAGACATTATCGGCCACTACGCCGCCATGTTTGCCCTTGACGAGAACTTGGTGCGGGCGGTCATCAAGGCCGAGTCCGATTTCGACCCGAGGGCCGTCTCCAGCAAGGGGGCCCTCGGACTGATGCAGCTCCTTCCCGAAACGGCCCGGGAGATGGACGTTGGCAACCCCTTGAACGCCGAGGAGAACATCCGCGGCGGCAGCCGCTACCTGCGCCAGATGCTCGATCAGTTCCAGGGCGACCTGACCCTCGCTCTGGCCGCCTACAACGCCGGACCGGGCGCCGTGCGCCGCCACGGCGGCATTCCCCCCTACCGGGAGACGCGCACCTACGTGGACCGGGTGCTCAAGTACTTCGAACGCTACCGACAGGACAAGGACACCCTTTTATGAGCCTGCGCTCCGGCCTTTTGAATCTACCCAACCTGCTGACCCTGGGGCGCATCGCCGCTGTGCCCCTCCTGGTGGTGCTGCTCCTTTTCGAAAGCCGGAGCAACTGCATTTGGGCGGCCGCCGTGTTCGGAGTCGCCGCCATTACAGACTGGCTCGACGGATGGCTGGCCCGCCGCTGGCAGGTCGTTACGGTGCTGGGGAAGTTTCTCGACCCGCTCGCCGACAAGCTGCTCGTCATGGCGGCCATGATCATGCTCATTCCCCTGGACCGCGTGCCGGCCTGGGCGGTTTTCTGCATTCTCGCCAGGGAGATGCTGGTCACAGGGCTGCGCTCCATCGCCTCCTCCGAGGGGATCGTCATCGACGCGAGCAACCTGGGCAAATACAAGACCATTATCCAGATGACCGCGTTGCCCGGCCTGCTCCTTCATTACGACTACTACTGGCTGTTCGGGATCGAGTGGGAACTGTTCCACGTCAACATGCACAACTTCGGAATCTTTTATTTTTACATCGCCTTCGCCCTGACGATCTGGTCGGGAGCCGATTACCTGTTCAAATTCTCCAAAGTTATCGCCAAGTAAGGTCTTTTAGGCGCGGCTGAAAAAGGGGCGAATTTTTTGTTGACTTGCCCGGGGCCTTTTGCTATTAATTACCTCGCTCGCCGCGGCGGGCACCCAGAATGAGCGGGAATAACTCAGTGGTAGAGTGCAACCTTGCCAAGGTTGAAGTCGCGGGTTCGAATCCCGTTTCCCGCTCCAAAAAACACGAACCCCAGGACCTGTCGGTCCTGGGGTTTTTACTTTCGGGGAGGCGACATGCCCACCTTCGACGACGTGCGGCGGCACCTTTGCGAACGGGGCATTCCGGTCCGGCATTTCGAGCAGTCCACTCCCAACGCCGAGATGGCGGCCCGTGCCGTGGGGTGCTCCGTGGCGGAGATCGCCAAAAGCATGCTCCTGTTCGTCGGCGGGCACCCCTGCCTCGTGGTGACGTCCGGGGATGCCAAGGTCAGGAGTTCACAGCTCAAAAAGGCCGTTGGACGGAAAGGGAAGGTCCTCTTCCCCGCGGCCGACGAGGTCTATGAACTGACCGGCTACGTCCCCGGCGGGGTCTGTCCCTTTCTCCTGCCCGAGGGACTTGAGATTCTCCTCGACACCTCCCTGCGCCGTTTTACCACCGTTTACCCGGCCGCCGGAGACGACCATTCGGCCGCGGCGATCAGCTTCGAGATGCTTCTCGATCTGACCGGTGGAAGGGAAGTTGCCGTGTGCGGCATTGCACAGGATGCCGGCCCAACGATCCAAATGTGACGGCGGCCACTTTTTTCTGGCGTGGCCGGCGGGTTTTTCCTATCATGAGGCGAAACGCGTGCGGAGACTTTTCCTTCTTGCGGGGCAACGGACCGGGCGCAACGAATCGACCTTGGGAGGCAACACGATGGAAAACACCACGGGCCAGGACAGCCCTGGCTTGAGCCGCACCTTTCTCCAGAAATGCGTCTCCATCGAGGAAACCGTCGCCGCCATCTATCGGGGGTTCCTGGAGACGGTTCCCTGCGACGAGGAGCTGAAGACGATCTGGCTTCGCATGGCCGGTGAAGAGGACGATCATGCCGCCCAGATTCGCCTCGCCTTGCGTCTGCCCATCAAGGAGGCCTTTCGTGGGCAGAAGGTCTCCATGGCTCAAATGGAACAGCTTCTCAACCGGGCCCGCTCGATCCTAGAGGGAGTCCGAAGCTCCCCTCCCCGGGTGGAAGACGCGCTGCGCATCGCCATGAAACTGGAGCAGGATTTTCTTCATGTTCACATCGAGTCTGCGGCCGAGTTCGCCGAGGACTCGCTGCGCCGCATGTTCGCCGCCCTTGGGCAGGAGGACGAGAAGCACAAAGTTGCCCTCGAAGGCTATTTCCGGAAACACTTTGCCCGCAAAAACCCCGGTGCCGGAAAGACAGTCTCCTGACCCAGAATCCCCTGGCATAGCCGGATCAGAGTCCCACGAATCGCTCTTGCTCGGCCCGTCCCTTTCCGGGGGCGGGCCGTTTTTTGGGGAATCATCCGTGAATTGCGGGGCCCGCGTTTTGCCCGACATGGTGTCTGGAACTTCCCAACCCGCCGAATTCCCAAAAGGCTTGCCTCGCTCCAGCTGCATCACAAGACAGATATATCTACTCCCCCCGCGTCCTATAGAGTTAGCTTCGCCATCCTGCCAAGGAGGCTGCGGCGTAGGCGAGAGCCGCGCTCAGCAGGATTGAGGAAAACCCGAATTCCACGGCGAGGATCGGNGAGAGGCAGCCGTTGACCCCCCAGGCCCAGGGCAGATCCGCTTCGCGTAGACCGGCGAGGTGTTTCAGGCCAAGGGGGAAGGGGAAGCCCATGGCGAAGGCAGGCGGAGCCAGAAGGATGAGGGTGCAAAAGAGTCTGGCTTCCAGGGGAAAGGAAAGGGTTTCGGCCAGCAGGGGCTTCAGAATGAAAGAGAAGATGAGGAGCAGGGCGGCGACCCTGGCGGCGGCGCGGGTCGGGCTGCAGGGTGTTTTCCCGGACCGGGAGGAAGCCAGGCTGCCTAGGCCGGAAAAGGTCAGGACCGTTGTGATGACCGCGGCGGCGGCGAGAATCGGGTGGCCGAGATAAAGGACGAAATGATGGATGAGGGCCATCTCCACGAGCATGTATCCCGTGCCGAGCCCCCCGAAATAGAAAAAGATCCGCAGCCGTTTCCCCCTGCGCCAGCCGATGCGCGCCAGGGGAAGAATAATCAGCGCTCCCGCCGATAGTGCCAGCTGGATAAAGGTGGCCACGGCAAGAAAGTAGCCCATCTCCAGAAAGGGAATCGAGCGGTCGCCGAACTGACGGGCCAGGCCGGGTAGACGGGCCAGGCGCACGAACTGGGAAAAGAAGGGGCGGTCGTCCACGGGTGGGCTCAGGCGGAAGGGGGAGCCGGTTTCGGGGCCGGCCCTGTTAGGATCGATCAGCCACTCGAGCAGGGAGAAGAACCGCCGGTCCTCCAGGCGGTGATGGCGTTCTCTTTCGATGGGCGATAGGCCGGGGAGAAGCGCCGGGTCGAAGAGGAGGGCGTCGCAAAGGATGCGGATTCTCCGCAGTTGGTCATCGGTCAGGGGCGAGCGGCTTGCGCAGAAGGTGATTGTGCCCCAGGAGCGAATCGCGGCCAGATGGTCCGCAGGGCTTTCCGTCCCTCGAAGAGCCAGGGCTTCGGCGAGGGTTGCAGCCAGGCGAAGCGGGGCGCGGGCAGGGTAGTCGATCCAGGCGCTGGCGCAGAGGATCCCCTCGGGGGTCAGGTGGTCCCACATCTGTCCGAACGCCTCCAGGGTGAGGATGTTCTGTTCGCGGAGGGCGGCCATCCCGACCCCGCCGCCGAAGCTGCCGATCGAAGGCAGAACGACGAGGTCGTACCGCTGGTTGTCCGTTGCCAGCCAGCTGCGCGGCTCGACCGCGGCGACGGTCACCGCAGGGCCGCCGTAGGGAGACTCGGCTGACAGTTCCGCCAAGGTTTCAAGGACCGCACGATGGGGCTCCACGGCAACCACATGTTTCGCTCCCCGGGAAAGGGCTTGAGCTACCTCCATGCCGGTACCGGCATGGAGGACGAGGACCCTTTTCGGGGCGTTGAGGGCATAGGGGAGCGCTGAGGTGGTAAAGTCGAGCAGATGGGGGCGGCCTTTCCGGCCCTTCCGGGGCACCGCCCCGAACCAGTCTCCGTTGACAAAAAGGGCCGCCGTGGTCGGGATTTCCCCGGTGAAGGCGAGGCTCAGGCCGGGCGCATGGCGCAGGGCCGGGGCGGAGACGAGTTGGACCAGTCCCATGGGGCTGGGGCGCTGGGCGTCGACGTGCGCCCCGGGCAGGTCCATGGCTCGACTCAGATCCTTGTAAGGGGAAAGGGGCAGGGGGGAGGGACAGGCCAGCAGGAACAGGGCCGCGGCCAGAGCTGACAGCCCGGCCGCGGCGAGGGGGACGGCCCCCTTGCGAGGAAGGACCAGCCAGCCGGCGGCGATGCTGAACAGAGCCGTGACCGGGGCCAGCCTCTCGGGTTCCAGGGCGCCGAGGAGCAGCAGGGCGACCGCGCCTCCCAGGCCCGAGCCAAGGAGATTGGCGAAATACAAGGTCCCGATCCTCTCGACGTGGCGCACGAAGACGAGGCCGAGGGCCAGCGCCCCGAGGAAGAAGGGGACCCCCGCAAGGAGGTTGACCAGGGCCAGGCGTCCGGCCTGGGCGGGCTCTGCGAAGAGCAGGTAGGTGTCGAATCCCCCCATGGCACCGTGGGAGAGGCTCACCCCGAGAGGCTGGGCGGCCCCGCTGGCGAACAGGCACAGGGGGAGCAGCCATTCGATCCGTTTCAGGAGCGCTTTTCTGGCGAGGGCCAGGAGCGTTCCCGATGCTCCGAAGCCGAGGAGCGCCACGGAGATGACCATGGCGGCGAAATGGTGCCACTGGGTTAGGGAAAGGATCTGCATCAGGGCCAGCTGAAAGGAGATGATCGCCACCGAGTGAAGGGCCACTGCGGTTCCCAGGAGGAACGTCGCAGGCAGCCTCACCGGGGCCTCCGCAGGGGGACGAAGCGAACCGGCAGCAGGACCCGGGTGCTCGTCTTCCCTCCTTCCTTCTCCACCAGCAGGAGCCGTTGCACGAAGAATGGGGAGCCGACGGGGATGACCATCCGACCGCCATCGGCGAGTTGCTCCAGAAGGGGCGGAGGGACGAATTCCGCTGCCGCTGTGACCACGATGGCGTCGAAGGGGGCCTCCTGCGCCCAGCCGTGGTAGCCGTCCCCCTCGCGCAGCCGGATCCCTGTGTAACCTAGGTTTTTCAGTCGGCTCGCTGCGCTCTGCGCCAGTTCGGGGATGATTTCCAGGGAAAAGACTTCGGCGCCCGCCGCGGCCAGTACCGCCGCCTGGTACCCCGAACCGGTGCCGATTTCCAGGATGCGCACTCCGGGACGGGGGCGGACCTGCTCGGTCATGAATGCGACGATGAAGGGCTGGGAGATGGTCTGGCCGAAGCCGATGGGCAGGGGGAGGTCTTCGTAGGCCCTGGCCGCAAGTTTCGGGGGAACGAAGAGATGGCGGGGGACCTCGGCCATGGCCCGCAGGGTGGCCGGGTCCGTGATGCCCCTGTCACGGATCTGTCGCTCCGCCATGCGCGCCCGGGAACGCTGGAACTTGTCCGGTCCAGGCGTTGCGGCGGCATCGGGGCAGGGCGGAGGGAGCACCAACCCGGTCAGGAGTGCGAGGACGATGCAACTCCAAAGCCTTGGCGGCAGGGCCGCCTCCGGCCGTCCTGTCGCGGGGGGCCTTGCCATGGGACCCTTCCTTTCGAGACGGAGAAAACCCGATTCGGGAGCCGGCATTTCGAGAGGGGACGTCGGTCCGCCGGCACTTTTCAGTATACACGCCATGAGAGACAATTCAGGCCCCTTCGATAGGGGCAAAACGGTTGCTCCTGCCCCCCCCCTGTGCTACCTTGAAGTCCATTTTGGCCAAGGGCCGGCACGCCGGCCGCATCCTCCCTGTGGACCCGGAGATTGAGAAGAGAACGGCTCGACAAACTGTTGGTGGAACGGGGTCTTGTCCAATCCCGGGAGCGGGCCCGCGCCATCATCCTTGCGGGCAAGGTCGTCGTTGAAGACCATGCCGTCGACAAGGCCGGCACCAGGTTTCCAGTCGATGCCCGCCTGCGCCTGAAGGGGGAAGACCTCCCCTACGTTTCCCGGGGAGGCCTGAAGCTCGAGAAGGGCCTGGAGGCCTTCGGGGTGAAGGTTTCGGGGAGGGCGGCCCTCGATGTCGGAGCCTCCACGGGCGGTTTTACCGACTGCCTGCTTCAGCGCGGCGCGGCCCGGGTCTACGCGGTCGACGTCGGCTACGGACAATTGGCCTGGAAGCTGCGCAACGACCCGCGGGTGGTCAACCTGGAGCGGACCAACATCCGCGACCTGGACGCAGGTCGACTCGATCAAAGTCCAGACCTGGCGGTGATCGACGCCTCCTTCATCTCCCTCGAAAAGGTTCTCCCCAACACCCTCTCCCTGCTCGCCGATGGCGCAGAGGTCGTCGCCCTGGTCAAGCCCCAGTTTGAGGTCGGCAAGGGAAAGGTCGGCAAGGGGGGTGTGGTGCGGGACGAGGAGCAGCACCGGGAGGTGTTGGAGAAGGTTCGGGAGGCCGCTTGCGCCCTCGGCTGCGAGGTGCTGGGGACGACCGACAGTCCGATCCTCGGGCCCAAGGGGAACCGCGAGTTCCTGGTCCACCTGCGCAAGGGGACCGCCGGGGAAGGGGGAGAATTGCCCGCCGGGGAACCCGCCTCCGGGTCCCGTTCATGAAAACACGTTTTGGGGGATTTCCGTGATTCGCCTTTTGCATACCGCCGATCTGCATCTTGACGCGGCTTTTCCTTCCCTTGGGGATCGGGAAGAGGCCCGTCGGGACGATTTTCTCGTCACCTTTGACCGACTCGTCGACCTGGCCCTGGAGAGGGAGGTCGATCTGTTCCTTGTGGCCGGTGACCTGTTCGACTCGTGGCAACCTTCGCTCCCTGCCGTTGAAAGGGTTCAGGCCGGGCTCCAGAGTCTCGTCGAAGAGGGGGTCGTCCCGGTCCTGCTTCCCGGCACCCACGACTGCGTCACCACCGAGGAGTCCGTCTACCGGAAGACCGCTTTTCCCGGCGCGGTTCTTCTCGACGGGCCCCGGGTGGATGAACCAGCCGTCCTTTCGGTCCGGGGACAGGACGTGCTCCTTTACGGCTTCGCTTTTCGGGCCCATGCCTCCGAGGGAGCCCTGGGCACCATGGTCCGGCGCGACCGGGAAGCCCTTCACATCGGCCTGTTGCACGGCTCTCGGCAGGGTAGTCCGGAATGGGACTACCGGCAAAAGGACCTTCCCTTCACCATGGAGGAACTCCGGGGGTGGGAGCTGGACTACCTGGCGCTGGGGCACTATCACAACTTCGAAATTCTCGAAGAGGATGGCCGGGTTCTCGGCTGCTACCCCGGTTCCCCGGAAGCAAAACGGTTCGGTGAGGAAGGACAGCGCTGGTGCGCCATTGTCTCCCTCGATGGGACAGGGGCCTCGGTCGAGAGGGTGGAGGTCGGCCGGCGCCGCCTGGAGAAGGGCACCATTGACCTGGGTGCATGCGGCGGCCAGGAGGGGGTCGTCGGTGCGATCGACGACCTGGCCTCCCCCGACCTCTTGCTGCGCCTCAGTCTGACCGGGATCGTCGAAACCCCCATCGAGACCGAACGTCTGCTCGAACGGTGCCGCGACGGCTTTTTTCATCTTGAGATCCGCGACCGGACCCGGATGTTCGACAGCCGGTTTGTCCAGCAGATCGAGGAAGAAGAGACGGTGAGGGGGGTCTTCGTGCGCAAGGTCCGGGAATTTATGGAACAGATTCCATCCAACGAGAGGGAAGAGGTCGAGGCCGCTTTTCGTGAGGTTCTGGTCCGCTTTCAGTCGTTTGGTGGGAGGCAGGCATGATCCTTCGCAGCCTGGAACTGAATCACTTCGGGAAATTCGGACAGCGCACCTTCGAATTTCGGAAGGGCATGAACCTGGTCGCCGGACCCAACGAGGCCGGAAAATCGACCTTGATGGAGGCCATTCCCGCGGCCCTGTTCGGCGTTCGCGACAAGAGCCGGTTCCTTCCCTGGGGGCGTCATGGCGGGACCGGGGTCGCCCTGGTCCTGGAAGGCAACGGCCGCACTGTGCGGATCGAACGGGACATCCAAAGCGACCATGTTCAGTTGACCGAGCGGGACGATCTTTACCAGACCCTTTATCATTTCGAGGGGAAGGTCGCTCCGGGGGGGCGTTCCTCCGAGCGTGCCGAATACCTCTCCCAGCTCTGTCGCCTGCTTGGCATCGCCGAGGACGAAGTGTTCCGGGCGTCGCTTTTTTTCGGGCAGGGCAGCCTGGAGCCGGGAAGACGGGGGGGGATTCCCGGGAAAATCAAATCGCTCTTATCCGGTTTTGTCGAAGTAGATTACGATAAGGTCCTCGCTTCCCTGCAGGAGGACCACTTCGCCATCACTCGTCACAACCCTTGGGGAAAGGACAAGACCAAGGACCGGGAGATCGAAAAGGTTCGAGAGCGTCTCGGGGGGCTGGAGAAAGAGTGGTTCGCAGGGGATGAGACCGCCCGGGAACTCGAAGGGCAGCGCGCCAGCATCGAGGAATTGCGCGCGTCTATCGAGGCCGACCGGGAGGAATACGCCAAGGGCGAGCGGTATCTCGCCTGGGTGCGCAAGCAGTGGCAGCTGGAGGAGAAGGAGGAGATTCTCCGCAGGGACTTCAACCGGGTCAACAGGCAGACTGAAAAGGTCTCCGAGCTCAAGCGGCAGCGCCAGGAACTGGAGGGTGCCCTGGGTAAGACCGGGCTGCCCCGGCAGATACCCGGTGACCTGCCGGTCCTGCTCGCGGAGGCGGAGGAGGTCCGCAAGGAACTGATCAGCCTGCAGGGGGAGGCCGCTTCCCTGAGGGAAAAGCTGCTTGCCCATCGGGGCCCGCCGTGGGGACCACCGACGGGGCTTTCGTTTTTGTTCCTCGTCATTGGCGGAGGGTTGGCCTGGATCCGTCCGGGTTGGCTGGTCTCGGCTCTGGCCTGCGCGGGAATCGCGATTCTCCTGGTCCTTGTCGCCTATCTGCTGCAGGCGGGACGCAAGCGGGCTGAGCGGGGCCGCATCCAGGGGCAGGTGCTAGTCCTCGAGCGCAAACGCGAGGAGGCCCAGGCCAGGCTGGCCGGTCTCGACGAGCGCTTCGAGCTGCTCGGCATGTCCCCATCGGCCGTCGAAATCGTCAAGATGCAGAAGAACCTCGATCGCAGCCGCGACCTCTCCAGGCAGCTCAGCGAGGTGGAAAGCGCGCTGAAGGTTCTGGAGGAGGGAGAGGAACTGAGCCGGGATCGGGAGGACCTTACTCGGGAGTTGGCGGTTCTTGACGAGCGCCTGGAACAGGACAAGCCGTTGCGCAGCGCAGAGGTCATGCCCCTCGAAGATCTGCCCGGGGCCGAAGAGAAACTTCGGGCCCTGGGCGATAGCATCAGGGAGCGCGAAGAGCGGTTGGTCGAAATTTCTCAGCAGGAAGGCCGTCTTCAGGGGCGGGTGACGGATCGCAAGAGGATCGAGGAAGAGGGAGGCAGGCTCCGGGAAAGGGAGGCTCTTCTGGCCAAGCGGCAAAGGGCTCTCGCCCTTGGGTACGATCTGCTGTCCGAGGCGGTGGAGGATTTTCGAAAAAATTACCTGGACAAATTCGCTCAAGATGTGGGGCGGCAACTCAAGGGAGCGACCCTCGGCCGCTACGACAAGATCAAGGTCGGCGATGACTTCTCTCTGGCGCTCAAAACCAAGAGCGGCGACTGGCAGCCGGTCGATCGCTTCAGTTGCGGCACGGTCGACGCCGTGTACTTCGCGGTGCGCATTGCCCTGACCCGGCACCTTTCCCGCGACCGTGCCCTGCCTCTATTCCTTGACGATACCCTGGTGAACATGGACAGCTCCAGGCTCGGCGAGACTTTCAAGGTCCTGGAGAGACTCGGCCGCGAACACCAGATCCTTTTCTTCTCCCACGAGGAGAGGCTCCTCAAGTACGCAGCTCAAAGGCGCTGGAACGTGATATCCTTGGAACCATCGACGGCACCGCGCATTCCGGTTCAGGAAAGGAGTGAGGACGTTGGACAACTGCATCTTCTGTAAAATCATCGCCGGCGAACTGCCCGGCAAGGTCGTCTACGAGGATCCGATGGTGGTGGCGGTCGAGGACATCGACCCTCAGGCGCCTCACCACTACCTCATCTTTCCCCGCAAGCATCTGCCCACGACCCTCGACCTGACTGAGGGCGACGACCAGTTGGTCGGGCACGTCTTCCGGGTCGCCGCCAAGCTGGCCAGGGATCACGGTTTTGCCGAGAGGGGATTTCGGGTGGTGAATAATTGCAACGAAGGTGCCGGGCAGTCGGTCTGGCACATTCATTTCCACCTGCTCGGCGGTCGCGACCTGAGCTGGCCCCCCGGGTAGCGTCTTCTCCGCCAAGGGATACGGCCCCCACCCGATCGGAGAGAAGGTGTGAACGGGACGCTTGCTCTTCTTGCCCTTCTCTGGTGCATCTGGTGCGCACTCCATTCCCTGCTCGCCTCGCCGAGGGTCAAGGCCCGTCTCGGAAGGCTTCTGGGGAGGAGGGAAGGCCTCTACCGCCTCTGCTACAACCTTTTTGCCCTGGCAACCCTCATACCTCTCGGCCTCTGGAGCCTGAGCCTGCAGGGGAGGAACCTGCTGTCCTGGAGTTGGCCGTTCACTATTGTCCAGGCGATCCTCTGGGGCGCCGCAGCCGTCTTGTTCTGGGGCGGGGCGAGGGCCTACCCCGTGAGGGAGTTTCTCGGCCTGGGAAACCAGAGATCCCTGGGGGCGGGAGCCCGGGCGAGCGAGAACCGGCTGGAAAAAGCCGGCGTCCTCCGGATGGTCCGGCATCCCTGGTACCTGGCCGGGCTGATCCTGCTCTGGGCGAGGGATCTTGACCCGGCCGCCCTGGTGACCTCGGTGGTGTTCAGCCTTTACCTCGTAATCGGCGCCCATCTGGAGGAGAAAAGGCTGGTGGACGAGTTCGGCGAGGAATACCGCATTTACCAGAGAGAGGTTCCCATGTTCATTCCTTTTCGGGGCGGGCTTCGCTTTCGGCGGGGGGGCCGGAGAGACAGTTAATCGTTTTCCTTGTCACAGGCAGCCAGGACGAAGAGAAAGAGTCAACCTGCCCGTAAAACGGTCTTGAAGGGGTCTCCGTTCTCCATTAAGATAAGGGCAGAGTCAGGCAGGTAGGTTTTGCAGGGGGACGTGAATGGACGCAGCGGAGGAACGATTGCCCACCCATGACGCGCGACATGAGCAGCGCCTGGTCAACGAGATCATGGAGTTGCTGGTCACCCACTATGGGGGGGGGGCTGAGCGAGGAAGAGCTCGACCGGGGCATCGACGGTCTTCACCGGGTCATTCAACTGGCCCGCGCCTCCCACTCCGGACAGTTGCGCAAATCAGGGGAGCCGTACTTTTTCCATCCCCTGCGGGTGGCCCACCTGGCGGCCCGGCATTGGATGGATTTCGCTTCGGTCAACGCGGCTCTTCTGCACGACGTGGTGGAGGATACCCCGGTCACCCTGGCCGACGTGGTATCGGATTTCGGCGACGAGGTGGCCCTTCTGGTGAACGGGCTGACCAAGGCCATCGGGGCCGAACTCAGCCGGGAAGACCTGAAGGCGGAGACGTACCGCAAACAGCTTCTGGTGGCCATCGAGGACGTTCGGGTCCTTTGCCTCAAGTTCTGGGACCGGACCGACAACCTCCAGACGATCAGCGCCCTCAATCCCGAAAAACAGTCGCTTATTGCCGAAGAGACCCGCGCTGTCTACGTTCCGCTGGCCCGCCACCTCGGCATGGGCCTGGTCGCCTCTCGGCTCGACGCCCTTTCTCTCACCGTTCTCTACCCTCACCGGGCTGCCCGCTACCAAAATGCCGTCAAGGCGCTCATGAAGGAAGTCGAAGCCCCCTTGAGGAGGATTCGCTCCAAGATCCATGGCGCCTTCGAGCAGCAAAAGCTACCCGGGTTGCTGAAGGACCGCTGGCGCCCCTTCGCCGTCGCCGCAGCCCAATCGATGAACCGCGGTTTTTCCTCCCTTTACACTCTGGAGATCCAGGTCGACCGGACCATGGACGCCTATCTGGCACTCGGGCTTCTGCACAGCCTCTTCCCGCCCATCCCCGGGAAGTTGCGCGACCACCTCAACGTCCCCTCCCAGTTCGGCTACCAGGCCCTCAAGACGACGGTCCAGGCGGGCAAGTACCGCATGCGCGTTGAGGTGACGACCCGCAAGTTGGCCCGGTTCAACGAGGCCGGGGTTCTCGCGCCGGGCTTCGAGTTCCGCAAGAACAATTTCCAGGAGTTGATGCGGTCCCTTCTGGAGGGGGAGTCGGCCTTCGATACCGAGAGCCTGCGCCTGGCCTCCGCCTCCATCCAGGTCTATACCCCGCAAGGAGAAACGCGCACCCTTCCCGAGGGGAGCAGCGCCCTCGATTTCGCCTTCGACATTCACGAGCAACTCGGTCTGCGCGCCATCCGGGCCCGCATCAATGGCCAGACCCGGCTGCTCAAATCCCGCCTGATGGACGGCGACCAGGTTGCCATTGAACGGGCGGACTCCCCCCAGGTTCTTCCCAAATGGCTCGAATGGGCGGTCACCCCGAAGGCTCGCAACGCCATCCGCCGCTATCTCCGCAGTCGGGTCCGGAAAAAGCCGTAGGGCAGGGACCTGCCTCGCTTCGGAAAGAGACCTTGCGATTCCCGATCTCCTTTGTGGCCATTTTCCGCACCCTGGCCTGCCTCGGGCTTTTTCTGGCCCTATATCTCCAGGCCTTCGCCGCATCTGCAACAGCAGGTCAGGCCAACATCTTCATATACCACCGCTTCGGCGAGGCCCGCTACCCCTCGACCAACATTGCCCTCGATGTCTTTTCCGCCCAGCTACGGGAGCTTCGGGAGGGGGACTATTCCGTTCTGCCCCTCGGAGAGGTTGTGGATCGGTTGCGCTCCGGAGACCCCCTGCCGGAACGCTGCGCCTGCCTGACCGTGGACGACGCTTTTCGGAGCTTCCTTTCGGGGGCCATGCCTCTGCTGCGGCGCCATGGCTTCCCCGTGACCCTCTTCGTGAACACCGATGCCGTCGGGACTCCCGGCTACCTCGATTGGGATGAGCTGCGGGCGCTGGCCCGGGAGGGGGTCGAAATCGGGAATCACTCGGCCTCCCATGCCTACCTGGTGGAAAATCTCCCCGGAGAGGACGACAAAGCATGGCGGGAGCGGGTGGGGGGGGATTTGATCCGCGCCCAGCGGCAACTGGAGCGGGAGCTCGGAGGGACGTCACGGCTCTTCGCTTACCCCTATGGGGAGTATTCACCCGGGCTGCTCGAGGTGGTCAGGGACCTGGGGTTCTCCGGCGCAGCGGCACAGCAGTCCGGGGTTGCGGCCCATGGGGCGGATCTTTTCACCCTCCCACGCTTTCCCATGGGCGGAGCGTATGCCACCCTGGAGGGGTTCCGGGACAAACTCGCCATGAGGCACCTGGCGGTGAAGGTCGTCTCTCCGGTCAGCCCGATCATCGGGGCTGAGGACCCGCCGGTCCTGATCGTGGAGATCCCCGTCGGGGAGGTCGATCTCAGCCGGCTGCGCTGTTTCGTTCAGGGGCAGGGCGAGGCACGCATAAGTCGGGATCCGGCCGCACCGGGGAGGTTTCGCGTCCAGGCCCTGCAACTTCTCTCTGGAAGGCGCAACAAGTACACCCTGACTGCACCGTCCCTGGACGGCAGGCGGTGGTACTGGTTCAGCCAGTTGTGGGTTCGCAGGGGGACGGTGGAGCGGTGATCGGGGAGATCAGGAATTGCGCAGGGCGGCGGTGGCCAGGGAGTGCAGGTCGTTGCTGCGGATGATGGCCCGGATCTCTTCCACATAGGCCTCCTTCCGCGCCGAGTAGAGGGTCAGGCCCTCGGCGAGGTCGATGCCGCGCAGGGGCAGGCCGGCGGCACGGGCTTCGGCTCGGTGTTTGCGCAGGGAGGAGTAGGCCCGGTGGGTGTTGATGTTGCGGAAATAGGACCTGACCGAATCGTAGAGAGTGGCGAAGCGGCGCACTTCGTAGATGCTGCCGGCGGGGCGGTCCTTCGGGACCAGTCCGGTTCCCGGGGAGAAGGTCCATTCGCCGAACAGGTTGTTGGCCAGGCGCGCGAAGCGCGAAGTGCCGTAGCCCGATTCATTGGCGGCCTGGGCCAGGGCCATGGACGGAGGAATGATGTCCACCCTTTTCAACAGCCTCTTCCTGGCTCCGGGGGCGTTCAACGGATCTCCGGAGACCCGGTAGGACCGGGCCAGGGATTCGATCCAGGCGCGCTGCTCTGCGGAGAGGTCCCCCGTCTCCTGGTGAAGCTCAAGGAGGCGGATCAACTCCTCTCGCTGGGAAAGAATTTCCTCGTTGGCCATGAGCACCATGGGAAGCAGGGAGAGGAAGAAGATCCTTTTCTTTTCGCTGAGCTGGGGGATGCGGTCGAGATCGGCGGGCAGGATTTCCAGGATGAAGGCGGGAACGCCGTTGGCCAGCGTGTCCCAGTCGTAACCGTGGGAGGCGAGGAATTTTTTCAATTCACGGTGGTCGGCCGGCGAGACACTCGCCGGGGGCGCGGGAACGGGCCTCTCCGCAACCTGTTCGGCGGCCACCTCGGCCTGCGCGGGGGGGGCTTCGGTACAGCCGACCATGGGCAGTGAAAGGAGCGCCAGAAGAGCCAATACTATGTTTTTCAGATGCGATAACATATTAAGGATAAGGCTGGTGCAGGGCGAGCGGTGGCCCCGGGTCGCGGGTGTTCGGGTCTCCTTCTGAGTATGATGGGGATCACCCGCTTGTCAAGCTGGCCCCGTCGGATCCTGTCGTCGGGGCAGGCCCCCGATGGACTGAAAAAAGGCCCTGTCGGGTGAGCGAGGCCTTCAAACCAAGCATGCATATCACGGAATGTATTTTAATTCAACATCTAATTAAAGGGCGGCCCGGCTTTGCCGGGGGGAGGCGGGGATGAAATCGTATCGCAAAGAGTTGTGGTTTCAGGTGCCGACGCGCAGGGCCTATCTCAACATAACTCCCGACGTGGGGCGCTGCCTGGCCGAAAGCGGGATTCGTGAGGGGCTGGTCCTGGTCAATGCCATGCACATCACCGCATCGGTATTCGTCAACGACGACGAGCCGGGCCTGCATCACGACTTTGATCTCTGGCTGGAGAAACTCGCCCCCCATGAGCCCGTATCCGGCTATCGCCACAACGTGGGCGAGGATAACGCTGACGGCCACCTGAAGAGGCAGGTCATGGGGCGGGAGGCGGTGGTGGCGGTGACCGAAGGGGCGCTCGATTTCGGTCCCTGGGAGCAGATTTTCTACGGCGAGTTCGACGGCCGCCGGAAAAAGCGCGTCCTGGTCAAAATCATCGGGGAGTGATCTCCCGAGTGCCTCGGGCGGTTTGCCCGTGTGCTGATTCAGGCAGTTTTTATTGCCGTCCGCCTTCCGTCTTCCCGGCCGAGTTCCTGGCGGGCCTGTGAACAGCCAGAACTCCTCTGACTTTATGGTCAGGACTCATCGGGCGGTACATTAGCCGACCTCGTTGTATTCGCGCTCGCGAAACTCCACGCCCAGTTCCTTTGCCACCGAGCGGCAGGCCTCGATATCGAGCCCCGGCAGGGTTACCGCGGTGGCGGTCACCGAGGGGATGTGCTTCCCGGCGAGGCGCAGGAATTCCTTGACGGCTTCGTACGCCGGTACTCCGAAACGCGATCGGCACCATCTCTGGTAGGTTTCCCCGTCTGGCGCGTTCAGGGAGACGGAGACGGCATCGACCAGGCCGGCCAGTTCGGGCAGGATGTTGCGGCCGTGGACCAGGTTGGCTTGCCCGTCGGTGTTGACCCGCACCCGGACCCCCCGCTCCTTGAGCCACGCCGCCAGTTCTTTGACCAGTTCCAGGCGCAGCAGGGGCTCGCCGTATCCGCAGAAGACGATTTCTTCCCAGTCGCCCGGTTCGCCGATGGCCCGCTTTATCTCCTGGACCGTGGGCTCCTTCTCCAGGCGGAGATGGTGCCCCTTTACGGTGTAGTCCTTGAACTTTGCGCAGAAGGTACAGGCGTTGGTGCAGCGGTTGGTGATGTTGAGGTAAAGGGCGTTGCGGATGGGATAGGCGATCTGGGCGGTCTGGTCCACCGCGCCGATGCCGAACAGGTAGTGGGCGTTGAGGTTTGTGATCCGGGCGATGTCGGCCACCGTCAGGCCCTTGACCTCGGCCAGGGTCCTGGCGGTATGGCGTACGTGGGCCGGTTCGTTGCGCTTGCCCCGCAGGGGCTGGGGGGCGAGGTAGGGGCAGTCCGTTTCAACAAGCATGTGGTCGGCGGGGATCGCCCGGGCGACCTCGCGCAGGGCCTCGTTCCTGGGGTAGGTCAGGGGTCCGGCGAAGGAGATGTAGAAGCCCATCCCGATGCAGGCCCTTGCCAGGGCGATGTCGCCGCTGAAACAATGCAGGACTCCCCCGACCTCGGCGGCGTTCTCCTCCTGGAGAATCTGCAGCACCTCCCCGTGTGAATCCCGGTCGTGGACGATTATCGGCTTGCCGGCTTCACGGGCGAGGCGGATCTGCCGGCGAAAGGCCTCCCGCTGCAGAGGGCGGGGGCTGCGGTCGCGGTAGAAATCGAGACCGATTTCCCCGACGGCGACCACTTTGTCGTTTTCGGCTACCAGGCTGGCAATTTCCTGCAGTCCCGCCGGGTCGGCCTGGGCCGCATCGTGGGGGTGAATGCCGACGGCGGCATAGACCCTGGGATGGCTGCGGGCGATCTCCACGCTGGCCCGGGAACTCTCCAGGTCGCATCCGATGGTCAGGATGTGGCTGATTCCGCCTTCGATCGCGCGGGCGATCACCTCCTCGCGGTCATCGCGAAACTGGTTGCTGTCCAGATGGGCGTGAGTATCGACCAGGGGCGCTGTTTCGGTCATGGCTGGCTCCAAAAGTAAGGGGCGCCGCGGCGCCCCTCGAAACGGTCAACTGTCCGGGCCGGGTCAATCGGTTTCGATGCGGGGGAAGAGGGGGGGCGCCTTCTCGATGACCGTGCCGGGCTTCAGGCCTCCCCAGGCCGTGTCGCTGACCAGGGGAGCCTCCCCGGTCTGGGCGCCGAGAATAGAGAGGATGCTCTGGGCGGTGCCGGGCAGGAAGGGGGAGATCAGCAGCGCGATGAGGCGCTGGGCCTCCAGAAGGTTGTACATGACGGTGCCGAGGCGTTCGGCCTGCTCCGGATCCTTGGCCAGGGTCCAGGGAGCGGTGTCGTCGATGTATTTGTTGGCGGCTCTGATCAACTCCCAGATGGACTGGAGGGCCTTGTGGAAGGACAAGTCGTTCATCTGGGTGTCAACGCTCTTCAGCGCTTTGGGGAAGCGGCCGATGAAGGCCTCGTCCGTGTCCGCATTTTCCACCGGAGAGGGCAGGACCCCCTTGAAGTACTTGCCGATCATCGCGGTGCTGCGGCTGACCAGGTTGCCCAGGTCGTTGGCCAGGTCGGAATTGATCCGGTGCACGAGGGCGCTGTGGGAAAAGTCGCCGTCCAGGCCGAAGGGGACTTCCCGCAGCAGGAAGTAGCGGATCGGGTCGACCCCGTACTTGTCGATGAGCATATTCGGCTCGACCACGTTGCGCAGGCTCTTGCTCATCTTCTGCCCCTCCACCGTCCACCATCCGTGGGCGAAGACCCTCTTGGGCAGGGGCAGCCCGGCCGCCATCAGGAACGTGGGCCAGTAGACGGTATGGAAGCGCAGGATGTCCTTGCCGATAACATGGACGTCCCCGGGCCAGAAGTCGGCGAAGTGCCCTTCCTGGTCTTCGGGGTAGCCAAGGGCCGTAATGTAGTTGGTCAGGGCGTCGAACCAGACGTAGAGGACGTGTCCTTCCTTGCTGGGGACCGGTATGCCCCAGGAGAAGGTGGTGCGGGAGATGGAAAGATCCCTCAGCCCCTCCTTGATGAAGTTGAGGATCTCGTTGCGGCGGCTCTTGGGCTGGATGAAGTCCGGATGCTCTTCGATGTGCTTGACCAAGGCGTCCTGGTATTTGCTCATGCGGAAAAAGAAGGACTCCTCCTTTAGCCGGTCCGTCGGGCGGCCGCAGTCGGGGCAGCAGCCGTCGAGCAGTTGGGTTTCGGTCCAGAAGGTTTCGCAGGGCGTGCAGTACCAGTCCTCGTACTCCCCCAGGTAGATGTCGCCTTTGGCCTCGATGATCTTGAACAGCTCGGAGACGCCCTTTTTGTGGCGCTCCTGGGTGGTGCGGATAAAATCCGTGTTCGATATGTCGAGCTTGTCCCACAGGGCCTGGAAGCGCTTGACCACGCGGTCGGCCAGTTCGAGGGGGGTTTCGCCCCCGGCCTGGGCGGCTTTTTCCACCTTCTGGCCGTGCTCGTCGGTACCGGTGAGAAAGAAGACCTCGAGGCCGCAGGCTCTTTTGTAGCGGGCGAGCACATCGCAGGCGAGGGTGGTGTAGGCGTGGCCGATGTGGGGCACGTCATTGACGTAGTAAATAGGGGTGCTGACATAGAATCGCTTCGGCATGCGTTCTCTCCTGGGATTAATTGCGCCGGGGCCGGCGACGGCTTCTTCGCCTGCCGTCTTTCCCGGCGGTGCCGTCTCCCTGGGGACGGTCTTCCGGGCGGGCGGGGCTTTCTTTCTTGGTCTGAGGCTTCTGCGAGGAGCTTTCGCCCTGCTGCTTGCGCTGCTGCGGTCGCTGACCCCCGCCGGATTTCCGGCGCCGGGGTTGAGCAGTCTCCCCCTTGTTCTCTCCCTGGCGGGACTGGGCGCCTGGGCGCTGGGAGTCCTTGGGCTTGGCCTCTCCCAGGCTGTCAGCCGCGGCTTCTTCTGTGTGCCCGTCGCCGAACCGCACCACGACCTTCTGAGCGAGGACCTTTTGATTGATGACCTCACCCTCTCGGCCTTCCACTTCGACTCGGCGACCGCACTTGGGGAGTTTCTTTTTCATCGTGCAGTAGGTTTCGAATTCGTAGCCGAGGCAGCAGAGAAGGCGTCCGCACTGACCGGAGATCTTGTTGGGATTGAGGGCCAGACCTTGTTCCTTGGCCATTTTGACCGATACGGGGGAGAACTCGGTAAGAAAGGTGCAGCAGCACAGTTCGCGGCCGCAGATGCCGATCCCGCCGGTGAGTTTGGCTTCGTCCCGAACGCCGATCTGGCGCATTTCGATGCGGGTGTGGAAGTGGTGGGCCAGGTACTTGACCAGCTCGCGAAAATCGACCCGCCCGTCGGCAGTGAAATAGAAAATGATTTTTGAGCCGTCGAACAGGTATTCGGCCCGGACCAGCTTCATATCCATCTTGCGCTGGTGGATACGATCCATGCAGAAACGGAAGGCGGCAGTCTCGCGGGCAGTGTTGTTGTCCGCCATCTCCCGGTCTTCGTCCAGCGCGATGCGCAGGACGTTTTTCATTTCCTTGCCGATTTCCGAGTCGGGCACTTCGCGGGGAGGGGATACAACCGTACCGAGGGCCCTGCCCCGGTCGGTCTCGACCACGATCTGGTCGCCGTTTGCAAGCTCCAGGTCCTGAGCGTTGAAATCGTAGCGACGGCCGGCGTCGCGGAACTTTATGGTGACAATGCGCATCAAATTCCCGTCAGAGTCGTTACGAGGTTCGCCCGTAGGGAGAAAAAGGCCCCCGGGGGGCGAACATCGGGTGCATGGGGTTGTCCTCACTGGGTCCGGGGCGGCGGGGCCTAGGCTGCCAGCTGCATCAGCAGGACGTCAAGAGCAAGTTGGCGGTTGACGTTCCTGTCGAGTTGCTGGCGACTGGCATTGATGGCCCCCAACTTGCGCAGCAGGGAGGAATAGGTCTCCCTGCCGGCCCTGCGGTGTATCGTTTCCAGGAGGTCGATGTTGACCAATTCCTGTTCCGGGCGGCCGTGGTGAAAGAGGAGAAGGTCCCGGAAGAAGGCCTGGAAAATTTCCAGAATGTCCGGGAGGCTCTCCTTCTCCTTGGCCAGGGCCTCGGCCAGGTCGAAAAGTGGCAGTATGCTCCCTTGGCTGAGGCCCGTAAGGGTTTTAAGGAGGTCCTTGCGCCTCTCCAGGAACAGATCGCGGTGTTTGCCCAGGGCCTTTTTGAAACTACCCTCGGAGAGCGCAGCCAGCACGTGCGCCTCCGTCTCGTCCACCCCCAGCCGCTCAGCGAGGGCTTCCTTGAGATGCTCACGGCCCAACCGGGAGAAGGGGAGGCGCTGGCAGCGCGAACGGATCGTGCTCAGGACCCCCTCGGGCTGGGGGGTCATGAGGATCAGCAGGGTGTCGCCCGGCGGTTCCTCAAGGGTCTTGAGCAGGGCGTTGCCTGCGGCCGGGTTGAGCTTTTCTGCGCCGTCGATGAGACAGGTCTTTTTGGTAGCTTCCAGGGGGCGGAAGGAGAGCTCCTTCTGCAGGGCGCGAACCTGGTCGATCTTGATGGCCGCCCCGTCCGGTTCAAGGATGTGCAGGTCGGGGTGGTTGTGGTGATCCACCTTGCGGCAGGCGGTGCAGTCACCGCAGCCGGTACCTTTCAGGCAGAAGACGGCTCTCACGAGGGCCAGGGCCATCAGTCGCTTGCCGATTCCCTCGGCGCCTTCGAACATGTAGGCATGGGCCAGGCGGCCGCTGGCGACGGCCCTGCGGAGGATGTACTTCTGGCGTTGGTGGCCGAGAATTTGGGTGAAGGTCATTGCCGTACTCCAGCAGCCAGGACGGGATCGACCGCCCGGGCGATCCTCCCGGCAACCTCGTCGATCGAGCCCCGGGCATCGACCACCCGAAACCGGTCTTCCCTGCGGGCCAGCTCCAGGTACCCCTCCCTGATCCGCCGGTGAAAGGCGATGCTCTCCAGTTCGAAGCGGTCTTCGTTCGGCCCGCTTCGGGAGTCGTTGCGGCGCAGGGCCCTCTGCACACCCTCTTCCGGGGGGAAGTCGAGGAGCAGGGTCAGGTCCGGAGCGAGGCCCCCCGTAGCGAGGCCGTTCAGCTCCTCGATAACCTTCATGTCCAGGCCCCGGCCGAACCCCTGGTAGGCGAGGGTGGCGTCGGCAAAGCGGTCGCACAGCACGGTGGTTCCGGAATCGAGGGCCGGCCGGATGACCTCCTCGATGTGCTGGGCCCGGGCCGCGGCGTAGAGCAACAGCTCGGCTCGGGGGACCATGGCGGTGTTTCGGGCATCGAGCAGGATAGTCCGGACGGCGTCGGCGATGGTGCATCCGCCCGGTTCCCTGGTGGTCAGGACAGTTCGCTCCCTGGCCCGCAGGCGCTCGGCCAGAAGGGCAATCTGGGTTGACTTGCCGCTGCCTTCGATTCCTTCAAAAGTTATAAATAAAGACATGAATTGGCCGCCGGGAAATAATCGCGTCATTATAGGTAGGGCCCCGGGAAGAAGCAAGGAAAAAGCCGGTTCGGTGTCGAGAAGCGTTGCCGCAGGTGGGCGTTTCAGATATACTCGGCGCCACGCGGGGTTTCGCACGGTTTTCAGACGAGTTCACGGAGAAGGCTTTGGATCGAAGAGAATGCGAAAGGCTTCTCGAGGAGAAGGTCGGGTATCGTTTCAGCGATCATGGACTGCTCAGGGAGTCTTTGACCCACAAATCGTTCAGCAACGAACAGCCCGGGCGCTCCGTCGCCCACAACGAGAGGCTGGAATTCCTGGGGGATGCGGTCCTCGACCTGGTGGTCAGTCACGCCCTTTTCGATGCCTTGCCGGATCGGAACGAAGGGGAGTTGAGCCGGGTGCGGGCCGAGGTGGTGAGCGAAAAGAGTCTGGCTCTGCTCGGGCGCGGCCTCGACCTCGGGGGGGGGCTGCTTCTTGGCAAGGGAGAGGCTCGAAGCGGGGGACGCGACAAGGACAGCCTCATCGCCGACGCCTTGGAGGCTCTGCTCGGAGCGATTTTCTGCGACGGAGGCCTGGAGAGAGTGAGGCCGATCATTGAGGACCTATTCGGCGAACCGATCCGCTTTTCGGCCCAGCGCAAGAGCGGGGTCGATTTCAAAAGCCGTCTTCAGGAACACCTGCAGGGACGGTATGGAAAGGCTCCCGATTACGTCCTCCTCCACGCCGAGGGTCCCGATCATCAGCGCCGTTACACGATAGAGGCCCGTTTCGAGGGCCGGGCCGTCGGTGAAGGCCGGGGAAGGACCAAAAAGGCCGCCGAGCAGGAGGCAGCCCTACGGGCCCTTGAGCGGCTGGATGGTTGATGGCCGCGCCAATTTACCCCATTTTTCTTCCCCTGGCCGGGTGCCCCCTGCGCTGCGTCTATTGCGACCAGCGAAGTTACTCAGGACAGGCCTCCCGGCCCGAACCCGAAGAAGTCGCGGGCATGCTTCACGAGATGCTCCCCGCTCGGGGAGAGGGGGAGATCGCCTTTTACGGCGGGACCTTTACCATGCTTCCGGGCGGCCTCCGGGAAGACTACCTGTCCGTGGCCCAAACCTGCCTGCGCGCCGGCAGGGCCGCCGGGATCCGGGTTTCGACCCGTCCGGACGCCCTGGACGAGGGGGTTGTGGACGGCCTGGCCCGCTGCGGGGTGACGACGGTGGAGATCGGCTGCCAATCCTTCTCGCCCCGGGTGCTTGCAGCGGCGATGCGCGGGCATGGCCCCTCGGAGGCTCGGGGGGCGGTCGATCGCCTGCGGGTCCGCGGGCTGGGGGTCGGGCTTCAGTTGATGCCGGGCTTGCCCGGCGGGGACCGGGCCGAGGCGATCGCCTCTCTTGAGACCGCCCTGGCTCTGAAACCCGACTTTCTGCGCATCTATCCGACCCTGGTGGTCCGCGGGACGCCTCTGGAGGGGCTCTTCGGCGGCGGCCAGTACCGGCCCTGGACGGTCGAGGAGGCCGTGGAGGTCTGCGCCGACATGGCGCTGCGCTGCCGGCGGGCCGGGGTCCCGGTGATCCGTCTCGGTCTGCAGGGGACGCCGGCGCTCTCCGGCGGAGGCGTCCTTGTCGCCGGCCCCTACCATCCGGCCTTCGGTCAACTGGTCCGTTCCCGCCTGTGGCGGCGGGCCCTGCTGCGGGGGGCTGAATTGACCGGATCGGCCCGGGTCCGGGTCCACCCGGCGGACCTCTCCGATGCCCTCGGGCACCGCAGGGACAACCGGGATGTTTTCCTCCGCCGCTTCGCCGGCGGGGAGATCCGGGCAGACCGCAACCTGTCCCGCGAGCACGTAGCGTTCGCTGGGCGCAATTACCATTTTGCCGAACTGGCCCACTAAGGGGCGGGAGGAACTTTGGAAAAATCGTTTCGTTCAGGCTTCATCGCCATTGTAGGGCGGCCCAACGTGGGCAAGTCGACCCTGCTCAACCGCATTCTCGGGCAGAAGATCGCCATCACCTCGAACAAGCCTCAGACGACCCGCAACCGGATCCTCGGGATTCACAACCTGCCCTCCGCCCAGGTCCTTTTTCTCGACACCCCGGGCATCCACAAGGCCAAGGGGCGGCTCAACAGGTACATGGTGGAGCAGGCCCTGGGGGCGTGCAAGGACGTCGATGCGGTCTTTTTCCTGGTGGAGGCCGGCGACAGCGTCGGCGGCGGGGACGAGTTCATCCTGAAAACCCTTTCCGCCGGCAAGGCACCGGTCGTTCTTGTCATCAACAAGATCGACACGGTAGAAAAGTCATGTCTTCTTGCCCAGATTGACGCTTACTCCAAGCTCTTCGATTTTCGCGCCATCGTTCCCGTCTCCGCGATCAAGGGGCAGGGGGTAGATGATCTCGTGAAGGAGGCCCTTTCGCTTTTGCCGGAAGGCCCCCGCTACTACTCTGAAGACATGGTCACCGACCTGCCCGAGCGGTTCATCGCCGCCGAGATGATCCGGGAGAAGGTCTTCCGGCGCACTCGCCAGGAGATCCCCTACGGGGTCGGGGTTCAGGTTGAGAACTTCGAAGAAAAGCCCGAAAAGAACCTCGTGGTGATCCAGGCCGCGATCCTTGTGCCCCGGGAGGGCCATAAGGGTATTCTCCTCGGCAAGCAGGGCGGGGCGATCCGGGAGATCGGCATCGACGCCCGCGGGGAAATCGAGCGGTTTCTCGGTTGCCGCGTTTTTCTGGAGCTTTTCGTCAAGGTGAAGAAGGATTGGACCGAATCCGAGCGCCTGATCCGCGAACTCGGCTACGAATAGACAGCTTGTTTTGGCCGGGCCGAGGGCCCGGCGGGGAAAGAGATTACCATGTCCATTGTCGCTATCGTCGGCCGACCCAATGTCGGAAAGTCGACCCTGTTTAACCGGATACTCGGCCGGCGCCGGGCTATCGTCGAGGATTTTCCCGGCGTGACCCGCGATCGAAACTACGCCGAAGTGACCCGCTTCGAGTCTCCCTTCACCCTTATAGACACGGGCGGTTTCGAGCCCGTCAGCCAGGAGCGCCTGCTGGTGCAGATGCGGGAGCAGTCCCAGTTGGCGGTCGAGGATGCCGACGTGATCCTGTTCGTCATGGACGGCAAGGAGGGGTTGACCCCGTCGGACGAGGAGGTGGCCCAGTTGCTGCGCCAGGCCGAGAAGCCGGTTCTCTTCGTGGTCAACAAGGTCGACGGCGAGAAGCAGGAGCTGGGCGTCGCCGAGTTCTACGGGCTCGGCGTGGATCAGATTTTTTCGATTTCCGCGGAGCACGGCCGCGGCATCGGTGACCTGATCGAGGCCCTGCTGCGCCTGCTTCCGAAGGGCCAGGCCCCCAGGGACAGGAACGAGGAGGTTCGCCTGGCGATTGTCGGTCGGCCCAATGTCGGCAAATCCTCCCTCGTCAACCGGATGGTCGGCTACGAGCGGGTTGTGGCCAACGCCGCCGCCGGGACGACCCGCGACAGCATAGACACCCCCTTCACCTACAACGGCAAACCTTACCTGCTCATCGATACGGCCGGGATCCGGCGCAAGGGAAGGGTCAGCCAGCGCCTCGAGAAATACAGCGTCATCCAGGCCCTCAAGGCCATGGACCGCGCCCATGTGGTGCTCGTGGTCATCGACGCCGAAGAGGGGGTTACCGACCAGGACCTGACCGTTGCCGGTTATGCGCACGAAAAGGGAAGGGCCGTTGTCCTGCTGGTCAACAAGTGGGACCTGGTGGAAAAGGACAAGAACACCATGGGTGAGTTCGTCGAGAGGCTCAGTCTCGCCTTCAAGTTCCTGCCGACGTCTCCCATTCTCTTCGTCTCCGCCCTCAGTGGACAGCGCGTTTCCAAGACGATGAACCTTGTGGAGAGGGTCGCAGCGGAGCACAACCGGAAGGTGTCCACTTCGGCGCTCAACAAGGTCCTGGCCAACGCCGAGCGGACCCACCCGCCCCCCATGTTCCAGGGCAAGCGGCTCAAGTTCTTTTATGCCACCCAGACGGCGGTTCGTCCCCCCACCTTTGTCATTTTTGTCAATCGCGCCGACGGGGTCCATTTTTCTTATCAGCGCTACCTGGTCAACCAGTTTCGAGATGTCTTCGGATTCGAGGGGACGCCGATTCGCCTCGTTTTCAAAGATAGGGAGCGGTAATTGCTCTCCGGCAGAATTGGGGCGTTCAGGGCAACCTGGGCGCCTTTTTTGTAGGGACGATTGGCTCTAGTCCTCTTTCGCCGGGGAATGAGCCAGCGCCGACCGCGGAGGCAACGGGCTGGCGCTGGAAAAATCCTTTACAACCCTACTGACCTGAGATATATTAATTTTTCCGTTTAATTTTAACCTGTTATGATCGGTACTCCGGGTCGCGGGGACGATCAGGTCGAATATTCATGAGTCTTGTCGGCAACCTCGAAGATCTCGGGTTGGGGGATATTCTTCAGATCGTCAGTCTCAGCCGCAAGTCGGGGGCTCTGATTCTGGAGGGCCCCGGCCTGCAGGGAAAAATGTTCTTCCAGGACGGCCAGGTGACGCGGGCAACGTCGAGTCTCTTCATGGCTGGTCTCGGGGACATCCTGGTGCGCAAAGGTGTCGTGGACCTTGAGACCCTCAAGGGCGCCCTGCACCTGCAGAGACGGGGCACCACCCGCCAGTCCCTCGGGGCCATTCTCGGCGAGAGTTTCGGGGTCCCCAAGGACGCCATAGAGCAGGTCGCAAGAGAGCAGGTCGAGAAGATTGTCTTCAGCTTCTTCGGATGGGCGGAGGGGACCTTCGCCTTTGAGTTGGGCGGGCTCGACGAAGCCTGCGGGTTCGCTGAAGAGGGGGGCGCCGGGATCGATCCCCCTGTTTTCTTCGTTGAGGAGGGGCTCAATCCCCAATGGCTCGCCATGGAGGGAAGCCGTCTTCTCGACGAGAAGAGACATCGCGGCGAACCGCTTGCGGTAAGGGAGGAGCCGACCCTGAACCTCGAGGCTCTCTTGGCCGAGGGGGCGGATTCTGCGCCGCCGATGCAGGCCCCGGTCCCGTCCCCGTCTCCGTCCCTCGTTAATATCGGTGCGGAACTGCTCAGCGAAATGGGTGAACTCGATCAGGTGTCGCTTTCCGGCAAAGGCTCCAAGTCCCCCGGACTTCACCTGCTCAAGGGGATGCTGCAGGAACTCAGCAACCCTTCTCTTGGTGGTGGGGTCGTTCTGCTGATTCTTCGCTTCGCCAGCGAGGTGATGAATCGGGCGGTGATCTTCTCGGTCAAGGAAAATGAGATTGTAGGATTAGGGCAGTTCGGTATAGAATTCGATCGGGAGATGGCGGACGTCCGGATCCGGGGCATGAAGATTCCCCGGGAGGAGCCCTCGAGGCTCACCGAGGCAGTTCGGGAGTTTTCTCCCTGCAGGGTTCGACCGGGGGACAGCCCCTGGGATGCCTATCTGCAGAAACAACTGGGCGGCGGGGTTCCGGAAGAGATTTTCCTCGGGCCCATCCTCAGCGAAGGCCGTGTCGTGGCCCTGATTTACGGGGACAACCTCCCTGAGAAAAAACCGATCGGGGACACCGAGGCGTTCGAGATTTTTCTTTCCCAGGCCGGCCTGGCTATGGAGAGGGCCATTATCGAGCGGCGCCTTGTGGGGGGGCGGGTCTGACCCCTGAGACAAGCCCCTGATTTTTCGATGGAGGACCTGCGTGCCGAAGAAGATCCTGATCGCTGAAGATTCACCGACCATGCGCTCGCTGATCGTTTCCACCATGGCGACCATGGACGACTATTCCTTTGTCGAGGCCGCCAACGGTTTCGAAGCCCTGCGTATTCTCCCCAGGGAGAAGGTCGATCTGGTGATCACCGATATCAATATGCCGGATATCAACGGCCTGGAACTCGTCAGCTTTATCAAGAACCATCCCAATTACAAAAACACTCCTTTGTTCATTATCAGCACCGAGGGAAGCGAACGGGACCGGGAAAAGGGCCTGAAGCTCGGTGCCGACGCTTACCTGGTCAAGCCCTTTTCCCCTGACGAGCTTCAGACCCTCGTCAGGCAGTACCTCGGGTAGGAGAATCGATGGCGGACAAGGTTTCAGGTCAAGCAGTCCGGGAATTCTTGGGCGAGGCCGAGGAAATCATTGAAAAGCTCAACCTCGATCTAATGGCCCTTGGCGATCAGGCGGCCGGAGGTGAGACCGACCCCGATCTGCTCAACAGCATCTTTCGTGGGGCCCATTCCATCAAGGGACTCTCCGGGATGTTCGGTTTCGACGATATTTCCCAGCTGGCCCACTACAAGGAAAATCTCCTCGACAGCTTGCGTCTCGGCAAGGTTCCCCTCACCGCCTAAGTGATGGAGACCCTTTTCGCGGCCCTCGACACCTTGACCCGCATCGTCCAGGGCAAGGGGGAGGATGAGGATTTTACCCTCGATCTTGGACCGCTCGTCGGGCGCATCGAGAGCATTCTCGGCGGCGGTGGAGCCGGCGGCCCCGGCGGGACAGAGCAGGAAATCGATCCGGAGCTGCTCAAGGTCCTGACCGAGTACGAGGAGCACCGGCTCTGGGAGAACGTCAAAAACGGTCGCAACCTGGTCCGGGTCAAGGCCGCCTTCGACCTTGGCAGCTTCGATGTGGAGTTGGCCGAAATCACCGATACTCTCAAGAAGGAATGGGAGGTCATCAGCACCCTTCCCCTCGCCGAAGACCTCAGCGACCAGATCGCCTTTCAGATACTCATCGGGACGTCCTGCTCTCCCGAGCAGATTTCCAGCCGTCTGGACCGTGACGGCCTCTCGGTGGAGGCGGTGATCCAGGGAAAGAAAACCGGGGCAAAGGAAGAGCCGGCCCAGGAAACTCCCCCTTCCGCCAGTGTAGCTGACGAGGACGATCGCGCAGGCAGTGAGTCCCTGCGTTCGATCAGCCGCACGGTGCGGGTGGACATCGAAAAGCTCGATTCCCTGATGAATATCGTCGGCGAGCTGGTCCTTTCCAAAGGGGCTATCGCCTCCATCAACGAGCGTCTCAAGTTCGACGGCAACGGCGATCTTGCAGGCGAACTGCAGAAAGCGACCCGAACCCTGGAGCGACGATTGGAGGAGCTGCAGAAGGGGGTTCTCGAGGTGCGCATGGTTCCCGTCGGGCAGCTTTTCGAAAAGATGACACGAATCGTGCGGCGGGTGGCCCATGAACACGACAAGAAGGTCGCCCTCGAAATTCACGGTGCGGAAACCGAGCTGGACAAGCTTATCGTCGAAGACCTCTCTGATCCCCTCATGCATATTATCCGCAATGCCATCGATCACGGCATCGAGAGCGCCGCGGAGCGGCAATCCAGAGGGAAGCCCGAAAAAGGGACCATCCGTCTGAACGCGTCCCAAAAGGGCAATCACGTGGTGATCGAGGTCAACGACGACGGCCGCGGCATCGATCCCGACAAGGTTCGCGGCAAGGCCCTGGAGAAGGAGCTTATCGAAGAGGGAACCGAGCTGAGCCGGGAGGACATCTATGACCTCATCTTCCTGCCCGGGTTCTCCACCTGCGAAGAGGTGAGTGACCTGTCGGGCCGAGGGGTCGGCATGGACGTGGTCAAAAATAATATTTCCGCCCTCTCCGGGATGATCGAGATCGACAGCAAGGTGGGGCAAGGCACCGCGATCACCATCACTCTTCCCATCACCCTGGCAATCATCAAGGCGCTGATCATCCGCGTCAGCACCAAGACCTACGCGGTCCCCATTAACGCGGTCATGGAGACCCTCATGGTCGAGCCCGGGGAAATTCGAACCATCGAGCGCCGGGAGGTGATTCAGCTCAGGGAAAGCACACTGCCCCTGCTGCGTCTCGGGGAGGTTTTCCAGCTGGCGGGCAGCAAAAGGGGCGATCAGCGATGTTTCGTCGCAGTGGTCGGGTTGGCCGAGAAACGCATGGGAATCGTTGTCGACGAGTTGCTCGGCCAACAGGACGTGGTTATCAAGTCTCTCGGCAGCTCCCTCTCCTTCGTGAAGGGGATCGCCGGCGCGGCGGACCTCGGCAACCAGAAGACCATCCTGGTCCTCGATGTCGGTGGCCTGATGAGCGAGACCCTGCGCGGAGATACGGCCTTTTATGTATAAGGGGTTCTACCGGTTGGCCGAAAGGCCTTTCAGCAAAACCCCCGACCCGCGCTTTCTGTTCGGAAGCCGAATGCATCGCGAAGGTCTGTCGAGGCTGCTTTACGCCGTCGAGGAGCGCGATCTGATTCTCCTTACCGGGGAGATCGGCTGCGGCAAGACCACCCTCTCCAGGGCCTTGATGGATCAGCTGGAGGACGGCTACAAGATCATCCTCTTTATCAACCCGCGTCTGACGCCCCTGGAGTTCCTCAGAACCCTGGCCCGGCGCCTCGGGATTCAGGAACCGTCACGGTTAAAGACCGATCTGCTGGAGCAGATCGGTGGAGAGCTTTACGGTCTGTACCAAGAGGGGGTTTGTCCGGTGCTGGTCATCGACGAGGCGCAGCTCGTTCCTCACAAGGAGACTTTCGACGAAATCCGGTTGCTGACCAATTTTCAACTCGACGACCGCAACCTGATGAGCGTCGTCCTGATGGGGCAGCCCGAATTGAGGAAGAGGCTGGCGCACCGGGTCTACTAACCTTTGCGTCAGCGCATTGGCATGCAATTTGATATTAAACCGTTGACCCTCGACGAGACCGGCGACTACCTTGATCATCGCCTGCAGGTCGCAGGGGGGGAACCCGGTCTCTTTCTGCCCGGGGCCGTGGGACGGATTTTTGACTATTCCGGCGGCATCCCGCGAAAAATCAACCATGCAGCCTCTTTGGCCCTGCTCGAAGGGTTCGGGCGAGAAGCGCACCGCATCGGCCCGGAGGTCATGGACGCGGTCATGGGTGAATTGAATCTGGGCTAATGAGGGGAAGGATCGATGGATCTCGCCGAAATCCGAAAAAAAGCCAAGCAAGCGCCTGATAAGGCAAGGGACGTCGGAGGGCCGCCACCGGTCAAGTCCGCTCCGGTGCGCAACGCTTCCTCCATCCAGGGGGCTCCTCAGGTCGGGGACGAACCTGAGTTCTTCTCCATGGGCACGGTTGAGCCGGACGAACCCGATGGAGTAGATCCTCTGGAAGCTTTGTTCGCCTGGCGACCCGAACTCGACCTGGCCACCGAGGAGAGCTACCTTCAAGGCCTGATCGATCACCGTCGGGAGGAGACCCGGGACCTGCGTCAGTGGTTGGCATTTACCCTCGGCGCCGAGGAATACGCCGTCGATATCGAGCATGTCGGTGAGATCATCAAGCCCCGGGAGATCACCGATATCCCCCGGGCCCCCGAATTCATTCTGGGGATCATCTCTTTGCGGGGGATCATCACCCCGGTATTCGACCTGAAGAAACGTCTCAATCTGGGAGTCGGAGAATTGACACCCATGTCCCGCATCGTCATATGCCAGCAGGGGGATCGCCACGTGGGCCTGCTGGTCGATCGGATCAGTCACGTCGTTCGTCTCCATTCCGCGCAGATCGAACCGCCACCGGGCGTTCTGTCCGGCCTGGACCGGGACATGGTCGAAGGGGTGGGGAGGGATCAGGAACGGATGATGATTCTTTTGCATTTGCCAAGCGTTCTGGATGCAGAACTTTGTTGAGGTAGAGAAAGGAGAAAACAGGTGTCGAACAAGAGAATCCTGATCGTCGAAGACGAGGAGAGCCTGCTCAAACTCGAGAGTATCCTGTTGACCTCCAAGGGATATGAAGTAAAGGGAGTGGCCAGCGGTCAAGCCGCCCTAGATTCCCTTGCCGAGGACGTGCCGGACCTGGTGCTGCTCGACATCATGCTGCCGGAGATCGACGGCTTTGAAGTCTGCCGCCGCATCAAGGCCGCCGAGGCCACCAAGAACCTGCCGGTGATCATGCTGACCGCCAAAAAAAGCCGTGAGGACATGGCTCGCGGCGAAAAGGTCGGCGCTGACTGGTACATCACCAAACCCTTCAAATCCGCCATGGTGATCGAAACCATTCAGAGGTTCGTCGGAAAATGATCCTCACCCCCGGCCCGTCCACTGAGTCCCCGATTGAAGCGGGGGAAGTGCGCCAGGAGGTCCAGTTGGCCTGCTTCAGGGTGGGCGAGGAGACCTACGCACTGGACATCCTCCGCATCAAGGAGATCATCCGGCCGCAGAAATTGACTCCCGTGCCGAAGGCTCCCGCCTTTATCGAGGGTGTCATTAACCTGCGCGGGGCGGTCATCCCGGTGGTCGACCTGCGCAAACGTTTCGAACAGTCGGTCACGGAACCGGGGCGCAAGACGCGCATCATCATATGCGCCATGAGAGGTAAGGTCGTCGGTCTTCTGGTCGATGATGTCTACGAGGTGTGCCGCTACGGCCGCCAAGAGGTCCATCCCGCTCCCCAGTTCCTGAAAGGAAGGGGGGCGCAGTTTTTTCTCGGTGTATGCCGCCGGGAGGACGACCTGGTCATGGTCCTCGATCTGGAGAAAATCCTCTCCAGCGAAGAAAAAATCGATCTTGAAAAACTCCCGCCCCTGCCCAATCCGGCCGAAGGATGAACGATGCATCAGCACCCCTTCCAGCAACCGCTTCCCGCTTTCAAAGCCCCTAACCCCGCGAGGACAGGATGACTCTGAGTTGCCCCGCCTGTCGTACCCGCTTTCGCATCGAGCCCCGGCGAATTCAAGGCAAACGTGTCTCTCTGAAGTGCCCCCGTTGCCAGAGGGTTTTCAAGGTCGACACCCCTGCGCCCCAACCCCCTTCCGGCCTGCGGGTGGTTGTGTGCCACAGTGACCTGGACCTGTGCGGCTCCATCGGTCGCCTTCTCGATAAGGAGGGGATGGCCTGCACCGCTTGCCAGGACGGGCATCAGGCCCTGCGGTCCATCGCCGAACTCGGGCCCAATGTGGTCCTTCTCGACGTCGGTCTGCAAGGGGTTTTTGCCTTCGAGGTGATCGACAAGATCCGTCACACCCCCGGACTCGAAAAAGTTAAAATCATCCTCTTGTCGTCTATTTACAACAAAACGGCCTACAAACGCAGGCCCGAGACCCTCTACGGCGCCGACGATTACCTGGAGAAGCACCACATCCCCGGCGATCTGGTTCCGAAGATTCGCGAACTGGTCGGGATCGGGGTCGAGGCCCCAGCCCCAGCGCCGCCCGTTGCAGCCGGGGAGGGCACTGCCGTGGCTGAAGAGCGCCAGGAACTCGATGAGGCTCTGCGCAGGACCGAAGGGGGCGAATCGGCCACGGAACTGACCGGTGAGGAAGACAAGGCCCGCCGTCTCGCTCACATCATCGTCTCTGATATTGTCCTGTATAATCAGGACCGGGTCGAGGAGGGGGTCCGTGGTGGCACGTTTTTTGAATTGCTGTCCGAAGAGATTGAAGAGGGGCGTCGCCTCTTCAACCAACGGGTCGCTCCCGAACTTGCCCGGCAGGAGGATTTCCTGGGCAACGCCTTCAGCGCCCTTATTGAGCGGCAGCAGCGGGAGCTTCAGCTGGCCTCCACGGTATAGGTGAAACGGTGAAGAAGGTCGATAAGATTCTTGAAATCCTGGAGTCGGGGCAGGAGGAAGAGCGGCTCGGGATTCTCAACGAGATATGCAACGCTCCGGAGGAAGAGGTCCGTCCCTGCCTGTACCGCGCCATGGGAGACTCCAGTTGGCGGGTGCGCAAGGAGGCGACGGAGATTTTCCTCTCCCGGCCCGCTCCCGAGAGGTTTGCCGGAGAGGTCGCCCGGCTGCTCTACGAGCACGACAATGCCGGCCAGCGCAACGCAGCCGTCGAAATCCTTGTCCGCCTCGGCCAGCCTGTCCTGCCCCTGCTGTTCAAGGAGGTTCTCAGCGACGAGCAGGACGTGCGCAAGTTCGTTCTCGACATCCTCGGGGAGATCGGGGACGGAAGCTGCCTGCAGACGATGATCGACGCTCTTGCCGATGCCGACCAGAACGTGCGCCAGGCGGCCGCGGAGAACCTCGGCAAGCTCGGACTGCCCGAGGCGGTCCCCCACCTTGTGGACGTCATGGACACGGCCGATCTCTGGTTCCGGTACACCATTCTCGACGCCCTGGGCCGCATCGGCGCCCCGGTCGATGTCAAAAAACTCCTTCCCCTTCAGGAAGAGCCCCTGCTGCGAAAGGCCCTCTTCGAGTGCCTTGGCCGGGTCGGCGGAGCCGACGCCGTCGCGTCCCTGGCCGGCGGTTTGGGGGACGAAATGCGCACGGTTCGCGAGGCCGCCGCCGTGGCCCTGGAGAGTCTTTCACAGCGGATTTCCCACGACGCCTTCTCTTCTCTGCGCCCGGAGGGGGGAGCCGCCGCGGCGCTCGACCCCGGGGAGCTTCTGGGCAGCGGCGACCCCCGCGTCCGCCTGGCAGCGGTCCGGCTCATGGGCCTGTTGGGCGATGAACGCCACAGCCGTCGCCTGCTCGAACTGGCCGACGACGAGGAACTGAGGGAAGAGGCGGCCCGGGCCTTGGTCGCCCTCGGTCCCCATGCGGCCCGGACGCTGCTGCCCGCCTGGGACGGCCTGGAGAGCTTCGCCAGGGTTATGACGGCCTACACGGTCGGGGAGACGGGTTGCCGGGAAGGGACAGCGGTCCTGCTGAAAGGGCTGTCCGACGATGACCAGGACGTTCGGGCAATTTCCGCCCGGGCCCTTGGAAAGCTCGATGATCCGGCGAGCTTTGCCGGTCTTCTCACCGCCCTTGAGGACCCGTCCGACGAAGTTCGTGAATCGGCTCTTCAGTCACTCTCCCTGCTTGGTGCAAGTTTTCCCGCCCAGACGGTGACCGCCCTGAAGGATCTCCTCGAACACGATGACCCATCCCTGAGGACTCTGGCCGTTCGGGTCCTGGGCCGTCTCGAGGGCGAAGAGATCGACGGTTTTTTGGCTTTAGCCATCAAGGACCACTCACAGACGGTGCGACGGGCCGCGATTTGCGCCCTGGAGGGAAAACCGATCGCGGGACACCTGCCGGTACTGATGCTGGCCCTGACCGATGAGGACAAGGAGGTGAGGCGGCTGGCCGCCGAGGTGCTCGGAAGCGCCGGCGATATTCAGGCGAGCCGCCCCCTCGAACTGGCCCTTCAGGACGAAGATCCCTGGGTGCGCACAGCGGCGGTGAGGTCCCTCGGCCTGCTCGGCGCACAGGCGCCTGTTCCCGTGATCGAAAAAGCCCTGCACGACCCCGTCGGCCTGGTGGTCATTGCCGCCCTGGAGACTCTTGCAGTTCTCGATTTCGAAAAGTATTCCCTCCATTTCGTTCATGCTCTTGGCCACGAAGATGTGGAGGTTGTGAACGCGGCCCTGAAAATGCTTGGAGAGCGGGGATTCCGGGACTGGATCTCCGCGTCTTTGGACGGACTGCTCAACCATCGTCACCGGGAAGTGCGAAGTACCTTTATCCGCATCCTCGGATTCCTGGAAGGGCCGGCGAGCAGGCCCCACCTCGAACGCCGCCTGCGGGTCGAGGACGATGACCTGGTTCAGGCGGAGATCCGCGATTTTCTGGCCCAGTGGCCCATTTCACAGGGGTAATCCTTCCATTATGCTGTTTGCCCCCGAAATCCCCATGGACCAAGAGGAGTTCCGACTGCTCAGGGACCTGGTGTATCAGCATTGCGGGCTCCACTTTACCGAGGACTCCAAGTACCTGCTTGAAAAACGCCTCGGCAAAAGGGTCCGGCACCACCGGTTGAAGAATTTCAAGGAATATTATTACCTGCTGCGTTACAACCAGGACAAGGATCAGGAGTTCACCGAGGTCATCAACGTTCTGACCACCAACGAGACGTACTTTTTCCGTGAAGATTTTCAGCTCAAGACCTTCACGGACGAGATCCTTCCCGAAATCCGCAGGCGCAAAGAAACCCTCGGGGAAAAGCGGCTCAGGATCTGGAGCGCGGGGTGCTCCACGGGCGAAGAACCCTACACCATCGCCATGCTCCTGCTGGATGACCCCTCCTTTCACGATTGGCAGATCGAGATCGTCGGAACCGATATCAGCCAACGCGTGCTTCAGCTCGCCCGCAAGGGTGAGTACGGCGATTCCTCCTTCCGGAGTACCGAGCCCTCCTACAAGCGGCGCTTTTTCACCGAAGTCAATGGCAAGTTCCAGATAGCGGACCGGGTCAAGAATTTGGTCAGCATCAGCCATCTCAACCTCTTTTACTCTTCCCGGGTCGCCCTTCTCGGAACCATGGACGTGGTCTTCTGCCGGAACGTCATTATCTATTTCGACCTCGCGGCCAAGCGCCGCGTGGTCGAAGGTTTTCACAACCGGCTCCGGCCCGAGGGCTTCCTTTTGCTGGGGCATTCCGAATCGCTTATGAACATCAGCAACGCCTTTGTGCTGCGGCACTACACTCATGACATGGTTTACCAGCGTCCGGGCCTCGGGCAGACTGCGGGAGGCCGGGCATGAGCAAGAAGGTGCGGGTCCTGGTGGTCGACGACTCGGCCTACAACCGCAGAACCATCGTGAAAATGCTCGAGGTCGTTCCCGGGATCGAGGTCGTCGGCTATGCCTGCGACGGAGAGGAGGGGCTGCGGAAGTTCTTCGACCTGGAGCCGGACCTGGTTACCCTCGATCTGGAGATGCCCCGCATGGATGGGTTCACCTTCCTGCGCGTGGTTATGCAGAAACGGCACACCCCGGTGATCGTGGTTTCGGCCCGGAGCGAGGATTCCAGCGTATTCAAGGCCCTGGAACTCGGTGCAGTCGAATTCGTGACCAAGCCTCCGGGGAAGATCTCCCCCGCACTGGCCAATATTCGTGATGACCTGGTGCGCAAGGTCCGCCAGATCGCCTGCACCGACATGAATAAAATTCTCGCCCGGTCCCTTTCGGCCCTCGGCGCCGATCAGGTCGTGGCAGGCCGCAGTCGTCGGAAATGGGAGGTCGGCGGGGAGGGGCCTTTCAGGCAGATCGTCATCGGCGCCTCCACGGGTGGTCCCCCCGCGTTGCAGCAGATCCTTTCTGCCATCAAGGGGCCGATCCCGGTCGGCATCGCCATATCTCAACACATGCCGCCCGGCTTTACCCGGGCCTTCGCCGAGAGGCTTGACAAGGTCTGCGCCCTGGAGGTTCGAGAGGCGCGCTCCGGCGATGTCATGAAACCCGGGCGGGTGCTCATTTCCCCCGGGGGAAAGAACCTTCTCTTCCGCTCCAGGGGGGACAAGGTCGTGGCCTCGGTGGTGTCCCCCGGTCCCGACCAGCGTTATGTCCCTTCGGTTGACGTCATGTTCGCCTCGGCCAGCGAGGCCTTCGGGCCGAGTATTCTCGGGGTGGTCCTGACCGGAATGGGCAACGACGGGGCCAAGGGGATCATCGCCATCAAGGATGCCGGCGGCGCGACCCTGGCCGAGGCCGAGGAGAGCAGTGTGGTGTTCGGGATGCCCAAGGAGGCCATCGCGACAGGAAAGGTCGACCAGGTCGTGGCCTTGCCGCGGATGGGCGAAGAGATCCTTCGCTGGTGCGAGGCTGGCCGCCGGAGGTGACCTTCGGCGCTGGTGGAACGGCGCGAAGGGGGATTTTCTAAACTGGCAATTTTTCTGGCAGGCTGATAGGATGCCCGCCAGCGGTTCAATCTTTTCCGCTTGAGGAGAGCTGGAATGAGCGATCAGGACGATAATAGGGGGACGGCCTCGCGGGCCGAGGAATTTCTGCACATGTTCAAGAAGGGGGCAGAGTTCACTCAGGACCTCCTCAAGGAAAACGAGCGCCTGCGCTTTCAGGTCCTGGACCTGAACGAAGCGGCGAAGAAAAGTGGGGACGTAGGCAGTTCGTCCGACGATGAATTCGAAAAAATGCGCGAGCGCCTCGCCGTGCTGGAGTCTGAAAAGAAGGAGATACTCGACCGGATCAAGCATGTCGAGGCCGAGAACCTCGATTTCGCCAACCGCTACCTGGAGGTCGAGACCGAGAACAACAGCCTGGCCAATCTCTACATAGCGTCCTACCAGCTCCATTCGACCCTCGATTTCCGCGAAGTGCTGCAGGTGATCACCGAAATCGTCATCAACCTGGTCGGGGCCGAGGAGTTCTCGATCATGCTCCTCGACGAAAAGACCAACATCCTTCAGGCCGTGGCCAGCGAAGGAATCGAGTCCTCCGAAATCCCGACCATTCATCTCGGCGAAGGGCTCATCGGTCAGATGGCGGAGACCGGGGATAACTACTTCATCGACGATATGGAGGGTTACGTCCGGGACTTCCAGCACCCCTTGGTCTGCATCCCCCTCAAGATCAAGGAGCATGTCATCGGGGTCATCGTCATCTACAAGCTTCTCGTGCAGAAAAACAAGTTTGCCGAACTCGATTATGAACTCTTCACCCTGCTGGCCGGACATGCCGCGACCGCCATTTTTTCCTCCAAGCTCTATTCGGAGTCCGAGCGGAAGCTGTCCACCATCCAGGGTTTTATTGAAATGTTGACCAAGTAGGATTCTGGGAGGAATTCCATGTCCGCATACAAAGTACTGGTCGTCGAAGACTCGCCCACCATGCGCCAGCTTATTCTCTTCGCCCTCAAGCGGATTCGAGGGCTGGACATCACCGAGGCGTGCGACGGGGTGGATGGCCTGAAAAAGCTGTCCAACGAGAAGTTCGACATGATTTTCACCGATATCAACATGCCCATCATGGATGGCCTGAAACTGGTCAGCCTGGCCCGCAACGATCCTCTTTACAAGGACGTCACTATTGTTATTATCACCACAGAGGGGGCGGAAGAAGACCGGGAACGGGCGCTGGCCCTCGGCGCCAACGACTACATCACCAAGCCGATTCAGACCGCCCGGATCCTGGAGACGGCCAGAAGGCTGTTGAACCTGCCCGGTTGAGCTCCCCCGGGGGGGACAGAGGCGGGACAGTCAGGGGCTTGACAACCGGGGGGGCGTTCATGTTTAATGGCCCCGGTTTTTCAATCGATTCAAGGATTTTCATTTATCGAACACGCAAGGAGGCTGTGTTGGCAAAGGAAGAAGCGATAGAAGTCGAAGGGAAGGTTATCGAGCCCCTTCCCAACGCCATGTTCCGGGTCGAACTCGACAACGGACACGTGGTCCTGGCCCACATCTCTGGCAAGATGCGCAAGTTCTACATTCGCATCCTTCCCGGGGACCGGGTGACGGTCGAGCTCTCCCCCTACGATCTGACCCGGGGGCGCATCACCTACCGGGAAAAGTAAGGGCCCTGAGCCTTCCATAACCCTCCCTCCGAAACGAGCCCTCCCGGCGCTGCCCGGTAAAGAGAAGATTCGGGGGCAGGGGGGCAGGAAGAGGGGACGGCTATTGGCGCCCCTTCCCCTCGGGGACTCCTTCCGATAGATACCGGCTTCGGCCGGTTTTCCTGTTTGTTTCGAGATACAACCGGTCCCGCCGCCCGCGTCGCCACACGAGCCGCCCTTCCCACACTACCGTGGAGGAAACATGCAAGATCGATACGATGCCGCTGCCATTGAGTGCAAGTGGCAAGATATCTGGGTCAAGAACCAGACCTTCAAGGTCTCCGAAGAGGAGGACCGCCGGAAATTCTACCTTCTCGAGATGTTTCCTTATCCCTCGGGGCGGATTCACATGGGGCATGTCCGGAACTACTCCATCGGCGATGTCGTGGCCCGCTTCAAGCGCCTGCAAGGCTATAACGTGCTCCACCCCATGGGGTGGGACGCTTTCGGGATGCCCGCAGAAAACGCAGCCATTCAGCACGGCACCCACCCGGCCAAGTGGACCTACGAAAACATCGACAACATGCGCGTCCAGCTCAAGAAGATGGGCTTTTCATATGACTGGGACCGCGAGCTTGCCACCTGTGACGTCGACTACTACCGATGGGAGCAGCTGATCTTCCTTCGCATGCTGGAACGGGGGCTGGCCTACAAGAAGAGTTCCTTCGTGAACTGGTGCCCGGCCTGCCAGACCGTCCTGGCCAACGAACAGGTCGAGGATGACTGCTGCTGGCGCTGTGATACAGGGGTCGAGCAGAAGGAACTCGAGCAGTGGTTTTTCAAGATCACCGACTATGCCGAGGAGCTGATTCAGGAAACGCACAACCTGACCGGCTGGCCCGAGCCTGTTCTGACCATGCAGCGCAACTGGATCGGCAAGAGCTTCGGCTGTGAGATCGACTTTCCCCGGGAAGGTTCCGCAGAGACGATCCGGGTCTTCACCACCCGGCAGGACACCCTCTTCGGGGCCACGTTCATGAGCCTGGCGCCGGAGCACCCCATGGCCCTCGCCCTCGCCACCGATGAGCGCCGCGCCGAGGTCGAGGCCTTCATCGCCCGGGTCAAGAAACAGGACAAGCTCAAGCGGACCAGTGACGAGCTGGAAAAGGAGGGCGTGTTCACCGGCTCCTACTGCATCAACCCGGTGACGGGGCAACGGATGCCGGTCTTCCTGGCCAACTTCGTCCTCATGGACTACGGCACCGGCGCGGTCATGGCGGTTCCGACCCACGACCAGCGCGATTTCGATTTCGCCCGCAAGTACGACCTTCCCATGACCGTCGTGATCCAGCCCGAGGGGGACCTCCTCGACCCGGAGCAGATGGAAGAGGCCTGGACCGGCCCCGGGACCATGGTCCATTCCGGGCAGTTCGACGGGCTCGGCAACGACGAGGCCAAGGAACGCATTGCCGCCTTCCTCGATGAGAAGGGACTCGGCAAGAAGACCGTTAATTTCCGCCTGCGGGATTGGGGCGTCTCCCGGCAGCGCTACTGGGGAACCCCGATCCCGGTGATCTACTGCGACGCCTGCGGCGTGATCCCGGTCCCCGAGCAGGACCTGCCGGTCGTCCTGCCCCACGACGTGGAGTTCAGCGGCGAGGGGGGCAGCCCCCTGGCCGCCAACGAATCGTTCTACAAGGTCGACTGCCCCCGTTGCGGGCAGAGCGCCCGGCGCGAGACCGACACCTTCGACACCTTCGTCGAGAGCTCGTGGTATTTCGCCCGCTACGCTTGCCCCGGTTTCGCCTCCGGGCCCGTCGACCGGAAGGCCGCCGAGTACTGGCTGCCCGTCGATCAGTACATCGGGGGGATCGAGCACGCGGTCATGCACCTGCTCTACGCCCGCTTCTTCACCAAGGTGATGCGGGACCTGGGGATGATGGAGGTCGACGAACCGTTCAAGAACCTTCTCACCCAGGGGATGGTCTGCATGTAGACCCGCTCCTGCCCCGAGCACGGCTGGCTGCTGCCTGAGGAGGTGCGGGACGATAAGTGCGCCCGTTGCGGCAGCGAGGCCGAGACCGGCCGCAACGAGAAGATGAGCAAGTCGAAAAAGAACGTCGTCGACCCCGACAGCCTCATCGAGCGCTACGGCGCCGACACGGCCCGGCTCTTCTCCCTCTTCGCCGCTCCCCCCGAGAAGGATCTGGAATGGAACGAGCAGGGGGTGGAGGGCTGCTACCGCTTTCTTAACCGGGTCTGGCGGGCCGTCTCCGAAAACCTCGACGCCCTGCCCGAAGCCGGCTCCACGGCCCCCTTCGAAGAGGCGGGCCGGGCCCTGCGCCGGCAGACCCACCGGACCATCAAGAAGGTGACCGAGGACGTTGACGGGCGCTTTCACTTCAACACCGCCATCGCCGCGGTCATGGAGCTTGTCAACGCCATCTACGGTTTCGAGGCGAAGGCGGAGTGCCCGGCGACCCTGCGAGAAGCCCTCGAGACCGTCGTTCGGCTACTGGCGCCCTTCGTTCCCCACGTGAGCGAGGAGCTCTGGAGCTGCCTCGGGCATGAAGGAGGACTCGAAAAGGCGGGATGGCCCGCCTGGGTCGAAGAGGCTCTGGCCGAGCAGGAAAAGACCATCGTGGTCCAGGTCAACGGAAAGATGCGGGGCAAGGTGACGGTTCCCGCAGATGCCGACGAGGAGACCGTCAGGAAGACCGCCCTGGCCGATTCCAACGTGGCCCGTTTCGTCGATGGCAAAACCCTGCGCAAGGTGATCGTCGTGCCCGGCCGGCTGGTCAACGTCGTGGTCGGCTGATGCGCCGGTTCCTGCTCCTGGCCCTTGCGCTGTTTCTGCTCGGCGGCTGCGGCTACCGGTTCGGCTGGGACGGCGCCTCCCGTCCCGAGGGCCTGGAGACGGTTTACGTGGACATGTTCGCCAACCGCTCCACCGAGCCGTTTCTCGAGAACACCGTGACCAACCGTGTGGTGGAGCAATTCTCCCGGCGCGGCGGGTGGCGCCTGAGCGAGGATGCGAAGGCGGCCGACGCGGTCCTGTCCGGCACCGTCCAGTCGTACACCACTCTGCCGATCTCCTACGACGCCCTCGACGAGATCACCGAGTACCGCTCTGAAGTGACGATCAACGCCGTCATGCGGCGCGGCCGGGACGGCAAGGTCCTTTGGAAGGGGAAGGTCGCCTGGAGCGAAGAGTATCCCGCTGCCGACGACAAGGCCCTTCAGGAGGACAACGAGGCCACCGCCACCGCCCTCGCCGCCGAGCGGATTGCCGAAGAACTTTACTTTCGCGTCGTGAACCGTTTCTGAACCACCTCCGGGTAGACCATGACAGTCGGTGAACTCAATCGCGCCCTCAATGAGCACAAGGTCCCGGGGCTGCTCCTGCTCTACGGGGAGGAGACGTTCTCCCTCGAAGAGGCCCTCGGAAGGGTCCGGGACGCCACCGTCCCCCCCGCGGAGAGGGACTTCAACCTGACCAGCTTCGACGGCCGCGAGGCGACCGCCGGAGCCCTGCTCGACGAAGTGCGCACCCTGCCCGTTTTCGCTCGGCAGCGACTGGTGATCGTCAGGGGCGCCCAGCACCTCAAGGCCGCCGAACTCGACGCCCTGCTCCCCTACCTGAAGGACCCCGTTCCCGAAACCGTTCTCGTCCTCGTTGCCGATAAGATCGACGGGCGCCGCAAGTTCTACCAGGAGTTCCGCAAGCGAGGCGCCCTGGTCGAGTTCAAAAAGCTCTACGACAACCAGATCCCCGCCTTTGTCAAGGAACAGGCGCGGCAGGCCGGGCGCTCCTTGACCGAAGAGGCCATGGCCCTGTTCTGCCGGCGGGTCGGGACCAACCTGCAGGAAGTCCACGGCGAACTCTCCAAGCTTTTTCAGTACATGGGGGAAAAGACCCTGGCCGAAGAGGGGGACGTGGCGGCCATCGTCTCCGACACCCGGGCAGACAGCATCTTCGATCTGACCAACGCCCTCGGCAGGCGAAAGCTCGGGGAGGCGACGAGGCTGCTGCGCAGACTCCTCGAAGAGGGGGTCGCTCCGCTCGTGGTCCTGTCGATGCTCGTGCGTCATTTCCGTCAGCTCTGGAAGACACGGTCACTGCAGGATCAGGGGGTGCCTTTTAAAGAACTTTCGCGGCGGATCGGGGTTAACCCCTATTTCATGAAGGATATTGCCGAGCAGGCGAGCCGCTTTAACGCGGCCCAGTATCGGGAAGCCTTCAACCTTTTTCTCGAAACCGACCTCGCTCTCAAGTCGAGCGGCGGCAGTCCAGGGGCCCTGCTCGACAGGCTCCTGTACGGTCTGGTGGGTCAGGGGGGCGGGCGTTGAACGAAAAAAAGGGGCCTCGAGGGCCCCTTTTTTAAAATGCTTTGCTGTGTCGGAACTAAGCCTGGATGGTGTTCACCAGGCGGGTCAGGCGGGAAATCTTGCGGCTGGCGGTCGATTTGTGAATGACCCCCTTGGTGGCAGCCTTGTCGATATAGGGCACGACCCGCTCCAGGGCGACCTTGGCGGCTTCGACGTCGCCGCCGGCAACGGCGGTGCGAAGCTGCTTGACGAAGGTGCGCATGGTCGATCGGATATGGCTGTTGCGGGCCTGGCGTTTGGCGTTTTGCTTGATCCTTTTGATCGCTGACTTATGGTTGGCCAAGGTTTGTCTCCTTTTGGAAGTGTTTTGGAATGGTGACGGGTCATCCCCCGACGCGAAGATTTATACCACCCGGGAGGACTGGAGTCAAGATAAAATAAGTCCAATGTTTGTCTTAAATGGTATGTTATTCAGGTAGATAGAGACCTAGGTGTAGGGATTATAAAAAAATAATCCCTCTCGGTCGAATCGGACCGGCCTCGGCCGGCCTTCCTGCAGTCCGGAGAGATACGTCTGGCCATGTCCGAGAAGAAGGAAATATCGCGCGCTACCGGAGTCATGGGAGCGGCGACCGCCCTGAGCCGCGTCGTGGGCCTGGTCAGGGACATGGTGGTGGCCGCCTGGTTCGGAGCCGGCTTCGGCACCGACGCCTTCTTCATGGCCTTCACGATCCCCAACCTGCTGCGGCGCTTCTTCGCCGAGGGCACCCTGACCGCCGCCTTCGTCCCCACCTTCGCCGACGTCTACCACCGGCAGGGCAGGGAGGAGGCCGAGAGGGTGGCCCGGGTCTGCTGGACCCTGCTCCTGCTGGTGATGGCGGTCGTGACCCTGCTCGGCATTGTCGGTTCTCCCTGGATCGTTCGGGGGATCGGTTTCGGATTCGGGGCCGTCGAGGGGAAGCTCGCCCTTACCGACCTGCTCAACCGGATCATGTTCCCGTATATCTTCTTCGTCAGCCTCCTCGCCCTCGTCACCGGCGTGCTCAACGTGCTGGGGCACTACTTCCTGCCCGCCCTCTCGCCCCTCTTTCTGAACCTGTGCATGATCGCGACCGCCTGGTTTCTCGCTCCCGTCATGGAGATTCCGATCTCCGCCCTGGCGATCGGGGTGGTGATCGGCGGAGCGGTCCAGCTCCTGGCCCAGTTCCCGGTCCTGCGGCGCAAGGGGATCCGGCTGCGCCTCGACTTCAGCTTCGCCCATCCCGCCGTGGGCAAGATCGCCCGCCTCATGCTTCCCGGGATCGCCGGTGTGGCGATCTACCAGATCAATGTCGTGGTGACCCGCCTGCTCGCCTCCTTCCTTCCGGAGGGGAGCGTCTCCTACCTGTATTACGGCCAGCGCCTCTTCGAGTTTCCGAACGGCATCTTCGTCGCCGCCCTCGCCCAGGCCGTCCTCCCGGCCATGAGCCGGCAGGCCGCCCTCGGGGAAGGGGAGGGGGTGAAGGAATCGCTGCGCTTCGCCCTCGGCCTGATCGCCCTGGTGACGGTCCCGGCCGCCGCGGGGCTGGTCCTCTGCGCGGAGCCGGTCTACAGCCTCTTCTTCATGAAGGGGGCCTTCTCCTTCGGCGACGTGGAGCAGACCGCCGCGGCACTGGCCGCCTTCGCCCCGGGTCTCTTCTTCGTCGGGGTCAGCCGGGTTGTGGTGCCGGCCTTCTACGCCCGCAAGGATACCCGCACCCCGGTGGTGATTTCCTTCTGGACCCTGCTGGTCAACGCTGGCCTCGGCCTCGCCCTCATGGGGCCGCTGGGACACGTCGGCCTGGCCGTCGCCCTGACCCTCGCCTCGGCCTTCAACGGCCTGGCCCTCCTTGTGGCGCTGCGCCGCAAGGTCGGCCCCCTCGGGCTTCGTCCCCTGGCCTGGAGCCTCGCCCGGGTCGGGGTCGTCACCGCCCTCATGGTCCTCGTCGTGCGGCATATCCTCGATTACGGCGCCTGGGCGGTTCCCGGCGCCGCCCTGGCGAAGGGGGCGGTTCTCGGAGGCGGCCTCGCCGCCGGGGTGCTCGTCTACGGGCTGGGGTGCCTGGCGCTGGGGATTCCCGAGGCGCGCGAGGCGCTGTCTATGGTTCGGGGCCGGCTCGGGGGAAGAGGATGAACAGGGGGGATGTCGGGAAAGGGACGGCCTACGCCCTCTGCCGGGTCCCGGTCGGGTGGGTCGGCCTGGTCGCCCGGGAGGGGACCCTCGTGGAGCTCCTTCTCCGGGGAAACAGGGCGGACGCCGAAGAAGAGATCGCTGAACGCCACCCGAATGCCGTGCCGGGCGCCGGCGGCGTCCTCGACGCGGCCGCGGAGCAGTTGGAGGAGTACTTTGCCGGGGAGCGGCGCTCCTTCGACCTCCCCCTCGACCTGGCGCGGCTCAGTCCTTTCGCCCGACAGGTCTCCCTGGCCCTGGCGAACGTACCCTACGGCGAAACCGTCGCCTACGGGAAACTGGCCTCTCTGGCGGGCCGTCCCGGCGCGGCCCGGGCCGTGGGCCGGGTCATGGCCGCCAACCCTTACCCCCTGGCGATTCCCTGCCACAGGGTGATGGGGGCCGGGGGGAAGCTGACAGGCTATTCGGCCGGGGAGGGGATCGCCACCAAGGCGTGGCTGCTCGATTTCGAAAGGAAGGGAGGCGCCTAGTCGCTCAGGCGTCCGGCCTGGCGCAGCGCCTCGTAGAGGACGATGCCGGCCGCGGTGGAGAGGTTGAGGCTGCGCACCGCCTCGGTGAAGATGGGGATGCGGATCGCCCGTCCGGGGTTCTTCTCCAGCAGCGCCTCCGGAAGCCCGGCCGTCTCCTTGCCGAAGACGAGGAAGTCGCCCTCTTCGAAGGCCGCATCGGCGTAAGAGATCTTCGCCCGTTTCGTGGCGTACCAGAAGCGGCCGTCCGGGTGGGCCCGGGCCAGCTCGTCGAAGCTGTCCCAGCGCTGCAGCTTCACCGCCGGCCAGTAGTCGAGGCCCGCGCGGCGCAGGTAGCGGTCGTCGAGGGAAAACCCGAGGGGGCCGACCAGGTGCAGGGCGGTTCCGGTCGCCGCGCACAGCCGGGCGATGTTCCCCGTGTTTGGGGGGATCTCCGGTTCGATGAGGACGATGTGAAAGGGGGTCTCTGACGGCATGGCCGGCGGGATTCCTGGTGGGAAAGGGGGGCGGGCCTCAGGCGGCCGTCTTTTTCGGCGGTTTCTGCGCCCGCCAGCGGCGGTGGACCCAGAACCATTGGCTGATGTCCTCGCGGACCGCCGCCTCGATGACCCCGGTCAGCAGGGAGGTCCCGCGGGTGACGGCCTCTTCGTCGGACTTTTTCTCCAGGAGGATCATCGGCTCGATGGTGACCCGGTAGTGGTTGTCCTGTGTGCGGTGGACGAAGACGGGGACGATCGGGGTGCCGTTTTTCATGGCGATGCGGGCGATGATCGGGGTGGTGTGCGCCGGGCGGTTGAAGAAATCGACCACCACCGCCTCCTTCGGCCGGGCGTGCTGGTCGATCAAAACCGCGACCGCGCGGTTCTCGGCCAGGGAACGGACGATTCTGCGCGCCCCCTTCTTGCTGTCGATGCAGCGCCCCCCGGCCGCTTCCCGCACCCGGGTGAAGAAACGGTCCACGTAGGGGTTTTTCATCTTCTTGGCGACGAAGTCGACGGGAAAGCCGAGGGTCGGCATGAAGAAGGTCCCCACCTCCCAGAAACCGACGTGACCGCTCAGCAGGAAGACTCCCTTGCCCATGGCGAAGGCCTCCTCCAGGTGCTCCATCCCCTCGAAGGAAAAATACTTCTCCAGGTCCGCCTTTCCCTTGAACAGGTCGAGCCGCAGCATCTCCACCCCGCTCGTTCCGAGGTGAACGAAGATTTTGCGGAGCGTCTCGCGCACCTCGTTCTCCGGCATGTCGGGGAAGGCCAGGCGCAGGTTTTCCGCCGCGGTGCGGCGCCTGCCCGGCTGCAGGTGCCGGGAGAGGTGGCCGAGGAGGGTGCCGAGGCGGAAGGCGGCCCCTCGCGGCAGGGCCCGGACAACCAGGGCCAGAACGAGGAACATTCCGTACTCGGCGATGTTTTTCAGAAAGCGTTTCGGCATGGGAGGTGGGTCCTGGGCGAGTGAGTCTTTTCGAATCGACCACGGAACATTACCATGAGGGGTCCGGCAGGGCAATAAAAAGGCTTTTCATGAAGGGGAGGTCGTGCCCTCGCGGACAAACAAGGGGTCGCCGGCCCCAATACAAAAGCGGATCCGTTGCAGGATCCGCTTTTGTCGTTTCATCCCCCGTAAAAGCCTCAGCCCTGACTCCCCCTCAATGCCTGGTCGAGGTCCGCGATGATGTCGGCGGCGTCCTCGATGCCGACCGAGACCCGAATGTAGTCGGGGGTGACCCCGGCGGCGAGCTGCTCCTCGGCGGAGAGCTGCTGGTGGGTGGTGGTCGCCGGGTGGATCACCAGGGTCTTGGCGTCGCCGATGTTGGCGAGGTGGCTGGCCAGCTTCACTCCGTTGATGAAGCGGGCCCCCGCCTGTGCGCCCCCCTTGATGCCGAAGCCGAGGATCGCGCCGGCCCCGGCGGGCAGGTACTTCCGGGCCCGATCAAAGTCGGGGTGGCTCGGAAGGCCGGGATAGTTGACCCACTCCACGCAGGGGTGCTCCTGGAGAAAGCGGGACACCGCAAGGGCGTTCTCGCAGTGGCGGGGCATGCGCACGTGAAGGGTCTCCAGGCCCTGCAGGAACTGGAAGGCGTTGAAGGGGGAAAGGCAGGGCCCCATGTCCCGCAGCAGGGTGATGCGCATCTTCAGGATGTAGGCGAGGTTGCCGAGGGCCTCGTGGTAGACCAGGCCGTGGTACGAGGGGGCGGGTTCGGTGTACTCGGGGAAGCGGCCGCTCGACCAGTCGAAGGTGCCGGCGTCGACCACCGCGCCGCCGATGCTCGTGCCGTGGCCGCCGATGAACTTGGTCAGCGAGTAGCAGACGATGTCGGCGCCGTGCTCGATGGGGCGGAACAGAGCCGGGGTGGCGACCGTGTTGTCGACGATCAGGGGCAGGCCGTGGTCGTGGGCGACCTTGGCGACGGCCTCGAAGTCGTCGACGTTGTTCTTCGGGTTGCCGATCGTCTCGGTGTAGACCGCCTTCGTGTCGTCGTCGATGGCCGCGGCGACGGCGGCCGGATCCCCCGAATCGACGAACTTCACCGTGATCCCCATGCGGGCGAAGGTGTGGTGGAAGAGGTTGTAGGTGCCGCCGTACAGGCCGCTCGAGGAGACGATGTTGTCGCCGCAGCGGGCCAGGTTGAGGATCGCCAGGGTGATCGCCGCCGATCCCGAGGCCAGCGCCAGGGCGGCGGCCCCGCCGTCCATCTCCGCGAGGCGCTTCTCGAGCACGTCGGTGGTGGGGTTCATGAGGCGGGTGTAGATGTTCCCCATCTCCTTCAGCGCGAAGAGGTCGGCGGCGTGCTCCGTGGAATTGAAGACGTAGGAGGTGGTCTGGTAGATGGGGACCGCCCGCGAGCCGGTCGTCGGGTCGGGGAACTGGCCGGCGTGCACGGCCTGGGTGCCGAGGCCTTTCGGGGTGTCGTCGGACATGGATGTCTCCTTATGATCCAGGAAGTGTGGAAAAAGATATTAGTAAACCATATCCCCCGAGTCAAGAATAAGTTTTTGTTCCCCAAAATTATACCAGAGAGGTTGAGCGAATCGGGTCTTGGGGGGGATATATGCAGGGGGACAGGCCTCCTGTCGAAGGATTAGCACCGTAGGCGCGCGGAGGCCCAGGGGAAAAGAGCAGCGTTTGGTTTCCGGTTTCCTTAACGACCTTTGCGGCCATGAGCGAGCATAGCGAGCGGGCGTGAGGCCGATTTGAGGATTCCCTTTGCGGCTTTGCGTCTTGAGAGAGCGAAGCGAACGGGCGTGAGGCAGGGTTTTTCGGGGTGGGTTGCGATTGTGGTGAACCATAACCGACCAACCGCGGGGACTCGCCCCCGCAGGCGACCAGGGGATTGACCGCCCCATCCCCTGGACCCCGGGGCGCCCCCGACGTCTTGCCCGCCATCGCCTTCGGCGACAGCGGGTTCCCTCTGCTGCGCAGATGAATTGGGCGCGGACGAGAACTCGCCTGCGGCTTCGGACAATCGTCCGCTTAGCCCCAAATTCATCCGCTCCGCTCCGGCGGCGGCGAGAGGGGGGACAGCATTTGGCCTTTAACAGAAAAGAGGCTTTTGGCCTTGGATATCCTTAGCGACCTTTGCGGCCATGAGCGAGCATAGCGAGCGGGCGTGAGACGGTTTCAGGACTTCCTTTGCGGCTTTGCGTCTTGAGTGAGCGAAGCGAACGGGCGTGAGACCGCCTTCCAGGGTATCGCTTGAACAAAAAAAACGGCCCCCGAGAAGGAGGCCGTCCGTTTGTTCAAGTTGTCGGCGGGCAATTACCCCTGACTCGCCTGCAAAGCCTGCTCGATGTCTGCGATGAGGTCGTCGACGTTCTCGATCCCGACCGACAGCCGGATCAGGTCGGGGGTGACCCCCGAGGCGACCTGCTGCTCGTCGGTGAGCTGGCGGTGGGTGGTGCTGGCCGGGTGCAGCACGCAGCTGCGGGCGTCGCCGACGTGGACCACGAGGGCGATGAGTTCGGTCGCCTCCATGAACTTGACGCCGGCCTCGCGGCCTCCCTTGATGCCGAAGGAGAGCACGCCGCTCTGCCCGAGGGGCAGGTACTTCTGCGCCAGGGCGTAGCTCGGGTGGCTCTCCAGGCCCGGGTAGTTGGCCCACGTGACCAGGGGATGGCCCTCGAGGAACTTGGCAATCGCCAGGGCGTTGGCGCTGTGGCGCTCCATGCGCAGGGGCAGGGTGGTCAGGCCGTGGTTGAAGAGAAAGGCGTTCATCGGCGCCGGGGTCGCCCCCAAATCGCGCATGTACTGGGCGCGCGCCTTGACGATGTAGGCGGCCGGGCCGAACTTCTCCGTGTACCGCAGGCCGTGGTAGCTGGCGTCGGGTTCGGTCAGCTCGGGGTACTTGCCCCCCGTCCAGTCGAACTTGCCGCCGTCGACGATGACCCCGCCGACGCTGGTGGCGTGGCCGTCGATGTACTTGGTGGCCGAGTGGATCACGATGTCGGCGCCGTGCTCCAGGGGACGGCACAGGTAGGGGGTGGGGAAGGTGTTGTCCACGATCAGCGGCACCCCCATCTCCCTGGCCAGGGCGGAGAACTTCTCGAAGTCGAGGACGTTCAGCNGATCAGCGGCACCCCCATCTCCCTGGCCAGGGCGGATAACTTCTCGAAGTCGAGGACGTTCAGCCCCGGGTTGCCGATCGTCTCGGCGAAGAGGCAGCGGGTCTCGGGGCGGAAGACCTGTTTCAGCTCCTCCAGGGGCGCCTCGGGGTCGACGAAGGTGACCTCGACGCCGAGCTTCGGCAGGGTGTTGGCGAAGAGGGAGTAGGTCCCGCCGTAGAGGGTGCTGGCGGCGACCACATGCTGCCCGGCGCGGGCGATGTTGAGGATCGCCAGGGTCGTTGCAGCCTGCCCGGAGGAGGTCGCAAGGGCCCCAACGCCCCCTTCCATCAGGGCGATCTTCTGCTCGAAGGCGTCGTTGGTCGGGTTGCTGAGGCGGGTGTACATGTGGTCGGGCAGGTCGAGGTCGAAGAGCTTGGCGAGGTGGTCTGCGCTGTCGTACTTGTAGGTGGTGCTCTGGCAGATCGTCGGGATGCGCGGCTCGGTCGGTTTCGGCGCGTAGGTTCCCTGGACCGCCTGGGTTTCGATTTTCCAGGATTTTTGCATGGAAGGATCCTCCTGTAAGGTTTCAGTGCATAATGAAAGATCCGTATTATAGCAGAACCGCGATGGATGAGGAGCCAAAAGTGCGCTGCGGCCGCGGCACAAATTAATTCTTGCAAAACGCCATGCGTTTACTTAATCTTA
>NZ_PKUB01000045.1 GCF_002868845.1 Desulfuromonas sp. | reverse complement strand
CAACCGGGAGACCCTCGAGGTGCGCTACAAGGGGAAGAACATCGCCGAGGTCCTCGACATGACCGCCAACCAGGCGGCCCGCTTCCTGGAGAACATCCCGCGCATCAAGAACAAGCTCGAGACCCTGCGCTCCGTCGGCCTCGGCTACATCAAGCTGGGCCAGAGCGCCACCACCCTCTCGGGGGGCGAGGCCCAGCGGGTCAAGCTGGCCAAGGAACTCAGCAAGCGGGCCACCGGCAGGACCATCTACATCCTCGACGAGCCGACCACCGGCCTGCACTTCGCCGACATCGGCAAACTGCTCGAGGTGCTCCACCGCCTTGTGGAGGCGGGCAACACCGTGGTGGTCATCGAGCACAACCTCGACGTGATCAAGACCGCCGACCACCTCATCGACCTCGGCCCCGAAGGCGGCAGCCGCGGCGGCGAGATCGTGGCCTGCGGCACCCCCGAGGACGTGGCCCGCTGCAGCGCCTCCCACACCGGCCGCTACCTGCGGCCCTACCTGAACCTTTGAGGCCCCGGAAAATCGGGTTTGACACACCGGGCCCGGGGAGTAAAATGGCAGGCATTTCCCATGTTTTGCCCGATGGGGGCATAGCTGAATCATTCCAAGGAGAGGACATCATGGCGGATCTGAAGGGAAGCAAGACCGAGGGGAATCTCGAAGAGGCCTTTGCCGGCGAGTCCCAGGCCAATCGCAAGTACCTGGCTTTTGCCAAGAAGGCCGAGCAGGAAGGCCACGCCCAGGTGGCCAAGCTCTTCCGGGCGGCCGCCGAGGCCGAAACCGTCCACGCCCACGCCCACCTGAGGGCCCTGGAGGGCATCAGGTCCACCCGGGACAACCTTCTGGAGGCGATCGGCGGGGAGACCCACGAATTTACCGCCATGTACCCCCGGATGATCGAGGAGGCGGCGAGCGAAGGGTTCGACGTCGCCCTGAGGAGCTTCACCTTTGCCAACAAGGTGGAGGAGGTGCACGCGGGCCTCTACCAGAAGGCGCTCGACGCCCTGGGGAGCAACGCGGAGGTCGACTACTACGTCTGCAAGGTCTGCGGCCACACCCTCGAGGGCGAACCGGAGGGGCCCTGCGAGATCTGCGGAGCCGCCAAGAGCGCCTTCAACAGAATCGACTGATTTCTCCCGCAAGGGGGCAACGGGCCGGGTCCTTCTGGGGCCCGGCTTTTTTGCTGGAGGGCACGGGCTTGGGTTTTGCCCCGGACGTGTTAAGATTAAAACTCGAATGAAACAGTGCCAAGGAGCGGGTGAGGCTTATCATGGATAAATGTCCGGTGTGCAAGGAGGAAAAAAAGGGGAAGTACTTCTGCAAGGGCTGCAAGGCGGTTTTCCTCTGCCCGTCGCCGAGCTGCGGCGCCGAGATCCGCAAGGGGAACGCCGAGAAGTGCCCCCGCTGCGGCCTTCTTTTCGAAGACTATGTCGAACATCGCAAGATGTACCGACAATGCCCCAAGTGCAAAAAAAAGCAGGGGCTCTCCGACCCTCAGTGCCGGCACTGCCGGTACTGGTTCAACTGCCCGACCTGCGGCCACAAAGTCCCCTCGACCAGCATGCTCACCTGCCCACGATGCGCCACCAGCCTGCGCTGAGCCGGCGCCGCCCCGCGAAAGCGTGACGGCTCGGCCACCGCGCTTCGCGACCCTGGATCCCCGAATCCCCGACCGCTGAAACCGGCTATCTTCGGGAGGCACCATGCTCGATCTGCTGCTCTGGATCGTCTTGACCCTGATCGGGCTGCTCTCCGCCGGTCACGCCCTGCTCCACAAGCGCGACCCCCGCGCCGCCCTCGGTTGGATCGTCCTCTGCCTCCTCTTCCCCGGGGCGGGGCCTGCCTTCTACTGGCTGCTGGGGGTCAACCGGATCCGCACCCGGGCCCGGAACTGGCAGAGGCGGCGCTACTGGAGCGAGTCGGACCAGGGCGCCCGGCGCGCCGAGATGGCCCGGAAGCCTCCCTTCGGGGCTGAGAACTTCGCTTCCCTGGTGAGCCTCGCCGATGCGGTCACCCGGCGTTACCTGTTGCCGGGGAACCGCGTGACCCCCCTGCACAACGGCGAAGAGGCCTATCCGGCCATGCTGGAGGCGATCGCGGCCGCAGAGTGCAGCATCTGCCTTTCCACCTACATTTTCGATACCGACGCAACCGGGCGCAGGTTCGCCGATGCCCTTCGGGCCGCGGCGGAGCGGGGCCTGGACGTGCGGGTTCTGGTCGATGCCCTGGGGGAGCGCTACTCCCTGCCGACGATCGGCCGCCTGCTGCGCGGCGGCCCGGTCCGGCTCGCCCGCTTTCTCCCTCCCTCTCTGACCCGCAGGGGAGTTCATCTCAACCTGCGCAATCACCGCAAGCTGCTGGTCATCGACGACAAGCTCGGCTTCACCGGGGGCATGAACCTGGGGGACCGGCACTTGGCGGAGCGGGACGCCCCCCGGCGGGTGGTGGACATCCATTTTCGCCTGGAAGGCCCGATCGTGGGCCAGATGCGGGAGGCCTTCCTCGAGGACTGGCATTTCGCCACCGGAGAGCCCCTGCCCGAGGTCTCCTGGCCCGAACCCGTCGAAGGCGGCGCGGCCTTCTGCCGGGGTATCAGCGCCGGGCCCAACGAGGACTTTCAGAAGCTCTCGTGGCTGGTGCTCGGCGCCCTCAACTGCGCGCGCCGCCGCATCTGCATCATGACCCCCTACTTCATCCCCGACGGAGCCCTGATCGCGGCCCTCAACGCCGCCGCGCTGCGGGGGGTGAAGGTGGACATCATCCTGCCTCGCAAGAACAACCTTCCCTACGTGAAGTGGGCCACCAGCGCCTACCTGTGGGAGGTGCTCCAGCATGGCACGCGCATCTACTACCAGCCGCCCCCTTTCGTCCACAGCAAGATGCTTCTGGTGGACGGCTGCTACGCGTTGCTCGGCTCGGCCAACCTCGACCCCCGCAGTCTGCGGCTCAACTTCGAGTTCAACGTGGAGGTCTACGACCCGGAACTGGCCTCGGGGCTGGAGGGTCATTTCAAGGCGGTGCGCGCCGGCTCCCACCGGGTGACCCTGGCCGATGTGGACGGCCGGTCCCTGCCGGTCAAGCTCCGCGACGCCGCGGCCAAGCTTTTCTCTCCCTACCTTTAGGGCCGGGGCCGGTCGGCCTGGTCGGGGGCGAACCGAAAGAGGGCCTTCCGATAATTACCCGGGCCGTCTTGACAGCCTCTAAAAGGGTGATATCTAGGTAAGTAGAGTTTATGGCCCGCCCCAAGGCGAGGCTGCAGTGCCGCGAAAATTCAACAGGAAGCTGGACGCAGCTTCCTTTTGCCTCGGAAGACTCCCCTCCTGTCTCCGAGGCTTTTTTTTGTTCTTCAGAGAATCTAGGGCGAGGCCTTTTCCAGAGAAGGCGTGCCCTGGTCGGTGTGCGGAGCAGGCGTCCGGGATGGGGTCAGGGGCAGGGCGATGGCTGGTCGGTCAGGTGCCGGGAGATTGTTTCGGGCGGCCCGGGGCGGCCGAAGAGGTAGCCTTGTCCCTGGATGCAGCCCTTGGTGCGGAGGAATTCGGCCTGGCCTTCGGTCTCGACGCCCTCGGCGACGACGTCAAGGTCAATGCTCAGCCCGAGAGCGATGATGGCGGTGCAGATGGCCGCATCGTTGGGATCGGTGTGGACGTCGCGGACGAAGGAGCGGTCGATCTTGAGCTTGGAGATGGGGAAGCGCTTCAGGTAGTTCAGGGAGGAGTAGCCGGTGCCGAAGTCGTCGATGGAGAGGTGGATGTCCCTCACTTTCAGGTCGGTGAGGGTCAAGATGGTTTGTCCGACATTCTCCATGACGATGCTTTCGGTGATCTCCAGCTCCAGCCACTCGGGGTCGAGGCCGGTCTCTTCCAGTATCCGCTTCACGGTATCGACGAAATCGGGTTGGCGGAACTGCTGGCCGGAGATGTTGACCGCCATCCGCATCGGGGCCATCCCCTTGTCCTGCCATGCCTTGTTCTGGGCGCAGGCGGTGCGCAGCACCCAGTCCCCGATGGGGACGATCAGGCCGGTCTCCTCCGCCAGGGGGATGAAGTCCCCCGGTGGCACGGTCCCTCGCTCGGGATGCTCCCATCGCACCAGGGCCTCCATGCCGATGAGCTCTCCCGAGGTCATGTCGATCTGGGGTTGGTAGTGAAGCAGAAACTGTTTCTCCTGGAGGGCCTGGCGCAGGCTTCCTTCCAGCAACAGGTAGTCCCGGGCCCGGGAGTTCATGTCCGGGGTGAAGAACTGGTAGCGGTCGCGCCCCTCGTCCTTGGCCCGGTACATGGCCACGTCGGCGCAGCGCAGCAGGCCGTCCACGTCGGGGCTGTTGTCCGGAAAGACGGCGATGCCGATGCTGGCGGTGACGTGGAAGCGGTAATCGTCCACCGGGAAAACCTGCTGCAGCTCGAAGAGGATCTTCTCCGCGACCAGCGCCACGTGCTTGATCTCTTCCACCTGTTCCAGGATGACCAGGAACTCATCCCCCCCCATGCGCGCCACGGTATCGATCTCGCGCACGCAGTCCCGCAGGCGAATCGCCACGTCCCGCAGCAGCCGGTCCCCGATGTCGTGGCCCAGAGAGTCGTTGATCTTTTTGAAGCGGTCGAGGTCGAGAAAGAGCAGGGCCACCTGAGTGCCGGAGCGGCGGGCCTTGGCCATCGCCTGGTTCAGCCGGTCGGTGAAGAGCAGGCGGTTGGGCAGCCCGGTCAGGGGGTCGTGGTGGGCCAGATGGTGAAGGCGCTTCTCGTTTTCGGTCAGCCTTGCCTCTACGTTGAGCCGGTCGGTGATGTCCCGTGACGATTCGATGATGCCCCGCAGGACGCCCTCCGGGGTCCACAGGGGGGAGGCCTCCAGTTCGAAGAAGCGCCGCTCGCCGTCGGCCATGAGGTGCTCGTGGACGACCGTGACCGGTTTGCCCGTCCTGCGCACCTCCTCCAGGGGACAGACGTGGTCGGCTCCGCTACAGGGACGGTCCGAGTGGTGGGAGACCTTGTGGCAGGTAAGTCTCTCGTCCTGACGCGGGTCGGGAAGCATGTCGTGGGCGGCCCGGTTCATCATCAGCACCTGGTAGTCGAGGTCGATGACCATGATGGGGTCGATCACCCCGTTGATGACAGACTGCAGGAAGGAGCGTTCCCGGGCGAGGGCCTGCTCGGCCTTCTTGCGCTCGGAGATGTCGGCCAGGATGCAGTGGGTCTGCTTGAAAAGGCCCTGCTCGTCGCGCTCGACCCGGCACTCGAAGTTAATCAGGACCGGTTTTCCATCCTTGCGCACCAGGGCGAACTCGGCGTCCCGGTCGGAGACTTCGTTGCTGCCGAGTGCCTTGTAGCGGCTGTAGCTGGCGAGGAAGGGCTCCCGCTGCTCGGGGGCGAGAAAGTCCCAGAAGTTCCTGCCGAGCACCTCCTCCCGGGCGTAGCCGAGATCTTCGAGCCAGGTCTGGTTGACGTCCACGATCCGGCCTTCGTCGTCCAGGGACTGAAAGCCCAGGGGGGCTCGCTCGTAGAGGAGGCGAAAGCGCGCCTCGCTCTCCTGCAGGGATTTCTCGGCCCGCCTGCGCTCGGTGATGTGATCCCATTCCCTCAGGGACCGGTCGACGATGCGGGGCATCTCTTCAAGGGTCGCCGGGGATTTGACCACGTAGTCGAGGGCTCCCGATTTCATGGCTTCCACCGCCGCCTCTTCGTCGCCGTTGCCGGTGAGAATCACCATGGGAAAGGCCGCGCTCTGTCCCTGGCAGGCCGCCAGCAGCTGCGAGCCCCGGCCGTCGGGCAGCAGCAGGTCTACAATCGCCAGGTCCGGAGGGGTTTCGGCAATGTGGTTGCGGGCCTCGGCCAGGGAGCGCACGACGGTCAGCCGCATCCGGTGCGCCTCGGTTTCAAAGGCCGTGCCGATGACCGCCGCGTGGGTCTGCGAGTCCTCGACGAGGAGGATCTGGATGGGGGATGTCTTTGCGGCTTCGGTCATCGGGGCCTCGTTGGGCGATGGCTGCGGTAAGGGGCCGTTCCCCCGTATCGGGACGGCGGTCGAATGGTCTAACCCTTCGCGTCGGGACTGTGAATCTTCACGCAGTTGCGTCCGTCGTCCTTGGCCCGGTAAAGGGCCCGGTCTGCCCGGGCGACGAGCTGGTCGGGGCTTCCGTCGGCCGCGCCGGAAGCGCTGGCGACGCCGATGCTGACCGTGACCGGGAGCCGCTGCGCCTGCCACGGGAAGGCGTGCTCCTCGACCCCCCGGCGGATCCGCTCCGCCAGGGCTGCCGCAGCCTGAGGCGGGGTGTTGTAGAGCAGGATGGCGAATTCCTCGCCTCCGTAGCGGACCAGGGTGTCGATCTTTTCCCTGACCATCCCATCGAGCAGTCCGGCCAGGTCCTTGAGGACTTTGTCGCCGCAGGGGTGGCCGTGGGTGTCGTTGATTTTCTTGAAATGATCGATGTCGAGCAGCAGCAGCGCAAAGGGGGTGCGGTAGCGGTTGCGCAGGCTCATCACTTCGGAGAGCCGCTCCTGGAAGTGGCGCCGGTTGAAGAGACCGGTCAGTTCGTCGCGGACCGCAAGTTCGGTCAGTGTCTTCCTTTGGCCCCGCAGCCGGTTCAGCGCCGAGTCGATCTCCCGGAATCCGGCCCGGGCGATAAAGAGGGCCAGGGTCATCAGGGTGACCCAGGCCAGGGCGGCGTACTGGCTGGTCATGAAGCTCAGGCTCTGCAGGGGGGTGACCCTGAACAGGATTCCCAGGCGCCCGGCGCTCTCCAGGATGATGGTGGCCATGATGATGAGGATGAAGAAGGCCAGCAGCTTGAACTCTTTGCGGCGGATCCTCCTCGCCGAGCGGTAGGCGAGCAGCGAGGCCAGGCCTCCCATGAAGAGGAAGACGTAGCCCTGGATCTTGCCCCATTGGGCGAGGCCCCGCAACGCCCAGGTGGGGCTGGCGGGCTCGGCCTTGCCCTGGATGAGCAGGATGGCGTGGTCGATGCGGTCGGTCAGTTCCCCGATCGCCTTCTCCGAGGGGTCCCGCTTGCTCCGGGTGAAGGCTGTTTTCAGGGCCGTGTAGGCGCTCGGGTCGCGTCGGGCCAGGCTCTCCTGGACCTCGTTGAAATGGATCAGGGCCTGGTCGATTTCCGAGCGGGCCATGCCCGAGTTTTTTTTGACGGCGTAGGTGCGGCCGGCGAGGAGATGGTCCCGGGCGAGGGCCATGGTGGTGACCTGCTCTGAACCCGCCCCGCCGAACTCCAGGGTGCGGGCGCCCAAATCGAAGCTGTGGCCGATTCCGTAGGCGTCGAAACCGCCGCTGTTGTCCATGAGGGCGACCCCGAAACGGTAGAGCTTGCGGACGTCGAACTGCACGTCGTCGTCCTGGCCCGTGACAAGCTTTCGTTTCAACTCCAGGGTCCAGAAGCCGTTCGCCCACTCCCCCCGAGCGGCGATGTCCCCCCGGCTGCCAGCCGGGCGGTGAAGGATGGTGCCGGGGATGTTCCGGGAACGGTCGATCCCGGAAATGGCCTCGACGGGGACCGCTTCTCCGGAGGCGATCTCCTCCTGGGTGATGAAGAGGGCGTCTTCGCCCTTCGCCTCCGGCTCCCAGTGCCAGGGAACGGAAACCGTCTGGCCGCCGATCTCCGTCTGCCGGGCGTTGGCGTGGTAGTTCCCCCCCAGCCCGGCGATGCCGGCTGTCTTGTCCCGGGCGTCGCCGTGATGGGCCGCCTCGCGGGCCTCGTGGGAGTAGCCCTCCTCGATTTTGTTGTCGAGCCACTTGTCGTCGGCATACCCCAGCGGGTTGGTTCGGGCGGCTTTCCAGTGCCAGATGTCGACCCGTTCGTCGGGGCCGTTGGTATGCATGCGGTCGCCGTGGCAGAGCATGGCGCAGGCCGCGGTGTTGAAGCCCTTCACGCTGTCGCCGATGTTCCACATGACGGTGAAGCGGTCCTCGTCGAGGGGCAGGGTCTCGCCCCTGCGGTTGGTGTAGGTGGCGGAAGTCCAGCGTCCCTCTCCGGCGTCGAAGAGCCACTCCTTTTTGGAGACGTCCGGGCGGGGGTCCGGCCAGCGGGCAAGCAGGTAGAGGTGGTCCGTGTCGTAAAGGGCTTTCAGGGTGGCGGTGACGATCCCGATGCTGCCGTCGCTGACCCGGATCTCAAGGGGGGTCGGCTTGGCCCAGGCCGCTTCCGATGCGTTGCCGTCGATGGCGACGGCCGCATCGGTCTGCAGCGCGGTCAGGACGGTCGACTGCCGGCCCGATCCGAAAGCGGAGCAGGAAAGACCGAGAAGGAAGAGGGCGAGGCCGAAGCAGAAGAAACCCCGGGGCCCGGGGAGGAGGGTTGTGCTGGGGGAAACCATCAAAAGACCGCCCGGGTTGGAAAACTGTCGAGAAACCTAGTTATCTAATAACATATCGGCATCTCGGGGGAAAGGGTTAAGCCTTTTCCCCCGGGCGGGGAGTCATTCCAATGGCAGGCGGGGCGGTTTCCCCGGTGGACGTGGTCAGGCGGGGACTTGGGGGAGAGACGCGTTTTGGTGCAGGGGGCCGGCGTCGAGGCGGAGTTCGCGCGGAAAAAGGAAGCGGGTCTCAGGCCCCGGGGCCGGGATCTTCTTTTTCGTCCTTCTTGTTGGCCTTCCCGCCGGGAAGGCTGCAGCTGTCCGAGAGTCAGGTCTGCACCCCCAGGCGGGGCAGGATCCACTTGTTGAGAATGTACCAGGCGGCGAAAAAGCCGAGCAGGCCGAGAATTTCCATGATGGTCCTCCAAGGAATATTGATTTCAATATATAACGGGGCCCTTTCCGCGCGCAATCCCTTTTTTGGCGTCCGCCCCGCTCCCCTTGACTGCCGGGCCGGGCACGCTAAAGTCGAGAAGGCGGACGCAGCTTACCCTGACGCTGACGGGAGGAGACGGCGATGGACGGAGAATTCCTGCGAAGAGACTTTCTGCGCCGTGCGGCACTGGTCGGCGGAGGCTTGGTTCTGGTCGGCCCGGTTGCCGCCGGAGCCTTGCAGGGCAAGGGGGGTGCTGGCGAGGACGGGGGGGACCTGTTTCGGAACATCAACCGGGTGCGGGATCCGCAGCAGAAGACGGCCCTGGAGATGAAGCACGCCCCGGTGATCTCCCTGCCCGGCCGGGTCAAGGAGGGTGAGCCCTTCGCGGTGCGGGTCGCCGTCGGGGAGATCGTTCATCCCATGATCCCCGCCCACTACATCGCGTACCTGGAGCTGCTCGCGGGCAACGAACCGGCGGGGCGGATCGCGTTCCGGCCCGGCTATAGCGTGCCGGTCGCCGCCTTCCACCTGGTGCTGGAGCGGCCGGTGACGCTGGTGGCGCGGGCCTACTGCAACCTGCACGGCCTCTGGGAAAGCCGTCGGGAGATCGATCTGTCCTAGTGCCCTGGTGCGTGCGGGGGGAACAAAAAGGCTTGACACAAATATTTTAATGGGTAAAATGATGACCAATTTGGTCATTAATCAAAAGGAGGACATCAGGATGAAAAAATTTGTATGCGCGGTTTGCGGCTATGTTCATGAAGGGGACGCGCCCCCCGCCTCTTGCCCCCAGTGCGGCGTGCCGGCCGAGAAGTTCGCCGCGCAGGCCGCCGGCGAGCTTTCCTGGGCTGACGAGCACCGGGTCGGCGTCGCCAGGGACGCGGACCCCGAGATCCTCGAGGGGTTGCGGGCCAATTTCGTCGGCGAGTGCGCCGAGGTCGGCATGTACCTGGCGATGAGCCGCCAGGCCGACCGCGAGGGTTATCCCGAGGTCGCCGAGGCTTACCGCCGGATCGCCATCGAAGAGGCGGATCACGCCGCGCGCTTTGCCGAACTGCTCGGCGAGGTGGTGACAGCCGATACCCGGACCAACCTGAAGATGCGGGTGGAGGCCGAGCACGGCGCCTGCCGGGGCAAGAAGGAGATCGCCACCCGGGCCAAGCAGCTCGGCTACGACGCCATCCACGACACGGTTCACGAAATGTGCAAGGACGAGGCCCGCCACGGGGCGGCCTTCGCCGGCCTGCTCAAGCGCTATTTCTGATCCCGCTCCGGGCCCTTCCCCGCCGGGCGCGGGAGGGCCCGGAGGCAGGTCAAGCCCTATCGAGTGTGGTAAACTTTATCGCACTGGCCCGGCAGACTCGCCATGCCGGATCGCCAGGGTTCAGAAACCCGCTCCGAGGAGGATAAAATGCCTGCACCGATCGATCTCCAGAAGGCCGTCAGGTCTTCCATCCAGACCGAAAAAAACGCCATGGATTTCTACAAGGCTGGGGCGGAGCGGTTGCGCAACGCCGCGGCGAAAAAGGTCTTTGAACTGCTGGCCAAGGAAGAGCGGGAGCACGCCGGCTGGTTTTACAGTATTTACCGGGGCGAGGAGATCCCCTCCCTCGACGCTTTCCTCGACGCTCCGCCCGAGAAGGGGGCCCCCTGGATCGCCGAACTCGAAGAGCTGGGGGTCGCCGAGTTCGACGAGCGCAAAGCCATGGAACTGGCCATGGACAAGGAAAAAGAGCTGGAGAGGGCCCTGCGCGAGATGGCCGCGAAGATCGACGACCCTCAGGTCAAGAAGGTCTACGAGGAGAACGCCCAGGGAACGCACAATCACTTCATCCTCATCGAGTCCGAGTATGCCCGGCTGATGGGAATGGTGCACGAAACGGACATCGACACCTTCGTGCGCGAGTAGAGAAAGGCGGCAAACGATGGGATGGACAAAAGGGGTGATCTTCTGGGCCTTGATCCTCGGCTCGGTCTTCTGCGGGCAAGGGGCCTGGGGCCGTGAGGGGGCGACCGTCCTTTTCGACCAGGGACACGGCCAGCCCTTCCGGGTCGAGCAGAGCGGCCCTCTTCAGCTCTCAAACCTCGCGGACCTGTTCCGGGAGGAGGGGGTTCGGGTCGCGACAACCTCGGAGAGCCTTTCCGGCCCCTTTCTGTCAAAAGCCGACGCCCTGGTGATCTCCGGATCCTTCGTGCCCCTTTCCCCCCCCGAGGTCGAGGCCGTGGCCGCCTTCGTCGAGCGGGGCGGCCGGCTCTGCGTCATGCTCCACATCGGGCCGCCGCTGAATACCCTTCTGGACCGGCTGGGGGTGGCCGCCTCCAACGGCGTCATTCGCGAGCGGGAGAACCTGATCGGGGGCGAGGCCCTCAATTTCAGGGTCACCCGGCTGGAGAGCCACGGCCTGAGCGCGGGGCTGGAAGAGTTCCACCTCTATGGGGCCTGGGCCCTGACCAACCTCGGGGACAACGCCTACGTGCTGGCCCGCACCGGCCCCGAGGCCTGGGTCGATCTCAACCGCGACGAGCAGTTCGGCGGCCGCGACGCCGTGCAGTCCTTCGGGGTGGCCGTGGCCGGGGAACTCGGGAAGGGCGCCTTCGTGGTATTCGGCGATGACGCCCTGTTCCAGAACCGCTTTCTGGGCAAGGAGAACCGCGCCCTGGGGAGGAACCTGGCGCGCTGGCTCGCAGAGGGGCGCGGGGGGGCCGGATCGGGTCCTTGATCTCCTGACCATCCACGGTTTTGCACAGAAAGCCCCGAACTCATGATGGCGAGTTCGGGGCTTTTTTATTTTTAAATGAACGCGTCACGGGTTCCGCTTTTCTTCTTTTAAAATTATAGAAACCTTATTAGGGTCCCTGGGTGGTTGATCATGGCGCACAATTCACGCTGCGGGCAACCAGAGAGGGGGCAGGGGACGTATGGACTCAGGAGCCGCCCTGGCGGCATCGCCGGGACCAGGGGCTGTAAGCAACGCTCCGGTGGTCGTCCCGGCCGATGACCGGGTTGCCGCTTTGTGGATGGCAGGGTCCCGGGTTCGGTCCCTTGAGTCGAATCTGTCCCGAAAATTGAAATCGGTGAAGAGTCCCAAATCTGCGGATGTTGCTAGAATGTTTCGATTCATACGATAGAATGAGCCTTTAAGTTCTACTCATAGCGGTTCAATAAATACGCGCATAGAGAAGAAGGAGGCAATGTTATGAATGACGAAAGCAAGTGCCCGGTCACCGGCAGAACGAGCAAACAAACAGCCGGCGGCGGCACGTCAAACCGGGACTGGTGGCCGAACCGGTTTAACCTTCATATCCTGCACCAGCATTCCTCCCTGTCCAACCCGATGGGCGAGGCGTTCAACTACGCTGAGGAGTTTAAGAGCCTCGACCTTGACGCCCTGAAACAGGATCTCGTCGAGCTGATGACCGACTCGCAGGACTGGTGGCCGGCCGACTACGGTCACTACGGCGGGCTCTTCATCCGCATGGCGTGGCACAGCGCCGGCACCTACCGCACCGGCGACGGCCGCGGCGGTGCGGGGACCGGCAACCAGCGTCTCGCCCCGCTCAACAGCTGGCCGGACAACGTGAACCTCGACAAGGCGCGCCGTCTGCTGTGGCCGATCAAGCAGAAATACGGCAAGAAGATCTCCTGGGCCGACCTGATGATCCTCGCCGGCAACTGCGCTCTGGAGTCGATGGGCTTCAAGACCTTCGGTTTCGCCGGCGGGCGCGTAGACGTCTGGGAGCCGGAAGAGGATATCTACTGGGGCTCCGAGGACGAGTGGTTGGGGGACACTCGCTATAAAGGCGACAGGGAACTCGACAATCCTCTCGCCGCCGTGCAGATGGGCCTGATCTACGTGAACCCGGAAGGGCCGAACGGCGAACCGGATCCGGTCGCCTCGGGCCTCGACGTTCGGGTGACCTTCGCGCGCATGGCGATGAACGACGAAGAGACCGTCGCCCTGGTCGCCGGCGGGCACACCTTCGGCAAATGCCATGGCGCCGGCGATGCGGCCCATGTCGGTCCCGAACCGGAAGGCGCCGGCATTGCGGAGCAGGGCCTCGGCTGGAAGAGCAGCTTCGGCAGCGGCAAGGGCGGCGATACGATCAGCAGCGGCATCGAGGGCGCCTGGAAGCCGAACCCGATCAAGTGGGACATGGGCTACCTGAAGGTGTTGTTCAAATACGAGTGGGAGCTGGTCAAGAGCCCGGCCGGCGCGCATCAGTGGCTGGCCAAGGACGTGGACGAAGAGGACATGGTGGTCGACGCGCACGACCCGTCCAAGAAGCACCGGCCGATGATGACCACGGCGGACCTCTCCCTTCGCTTCGACCCGACCTACGAGCCGATCTCGCGGCGCTACCTGGAGAATCCCGAGGAATTCGCCGACGCCTTCGCCCGCGCCTGGTTCAAGCTGACCCACCGCGACATGGGTCCGCGTGCGCGTTACCTCGGCGCGGAAGTGCCTGCAGAAGAGCTCCTGTGGCAGGACCCCGTCCCCGCGGTCACTCATGCATTGATTGACCAGCAGGACATCGCCGCCCTCAAGGGCAAGATCCTCGCCTCGGGGCTGTCGGTCTCCCAACTGGTCTCGACGGCCTGGGCGTCGGCGTCCACCTTCCGCGGCTCCGATAAGCGCGGCGGGGCAAACGGGGCGCGCATCCGTCTCGCTCCGCAGAAGGGGTGGGAGGTTAACCAGCCTGCCCAACTGGCGACTGTGCTGCAGGCCCTTGAGGAAATTCAAAAGGATTTCAACAGCGCGCAGTCAGGCGACAAGATGGTTTCGCTCGCCGACGTGATTGTTCTGGGCGGTTGCGCAGGTGTCGAGCAGGCGGCGAAAAATGCCGGTCATGATCTGACCGTTCCCTTCACGCCGGGACGCACCGATGCGTCGCAGGAGCAAACCGACGTGGGGTCATTCGCCCCACTCGAACCGGCTGCGGACGGCTTTCGCAACTACCTCAAAACCAAGTACAGCGTATCGGCCGAGGAGCTGCTGATTGACCGGGCGCAGTTGCTGACGCTGACCGCTCCGGAGATGACGGTTCTGGTGGGCGGCCTGCGCGTCTTGAATACCAACTTCGGGCAGTCCCAGCACGGCGTCTTCACCAAGCGGCCAGAGACGCTGACCAATGACTTCTTCGTCAACCTGCTCGACATGGGCACCACCTGGAAGGCGGCCTCGGACGCCGACGACGTTTTCGAGGGTCGCGACCGGGCCACCGGCAAACTCAAGTGGACCGGCAGCCGCATCGACCTGATTTTCGGCTCGAACTCCCTGCTTCGGGCCGTCGCCGAAGTCTATGGTTGCGAGGACTCCCAGGAGCTGTTCCTGAACGATTTTGTCGCCGCCTGGAACAAGGTCATGAACCTTGACCGCTTCGACCTCGCCTGATCCTGGCAAAAACGCGAGGGCATATTATTGACAGGGACGCTTAAGAGGCCCTGTAATCTCAACGAAAAAGGCCACCTTGAAACGGGTGGCCTTTTTCTATTTGTCACCGGCGAGAGGAAAGAATACAAACGCACCCGAAAGTGTCCTGGATGCCGGACGACCCCGGGCGCCTTCGATGGCGCCCGGGGTCGTGCACATAGGCCCGTCCGCAGGGGGACCTCTGCCGCGTTCCGGGCTACCAGCCGGACCCGAGGCCAAAGGTCGACTTGGCCTGGTCGGGATCGAGTCGCCGCATCTTTACCAGCATCAGGTTCACCTGCGAAACATGCTGGATCAATTCGACGGACTCTCCCTCGTCGGTCGCTCCGACAAACCGCAGCAGCGCAGGGTTGCAATAGCCTATCCCTGCCAGATGAAACGAGATGCTCTGCCCCGGTGTCGCCCAGCGCACTCCAACCTCGTACTCCTCGTCCAAAGATTTGTCGAATTCGCTCACCCATTGCAGCAGGCGCTGATAAAGGGCTCCGGCGGGGTTGTCGTCAGCCGACCGAGGCGCTGCGTTCCGTAGGGGAAATCCGGGTTCTGGTCGTGTGTATTCCATGGCGGTTGGTTCTCCAGGGAAGGGGGGCCTGCTTCTGGCACTTAGGCGGCGCTCAGGCAGGGCAAGATGTCTACTTTGCCGGGGGGCGGTCCTTTTTCGTCCGTTGCATTGTTAGGCATTTTTTTCTTTTTTTCTTGCCGCTTCACGGTATGCCACTACAACTTCTTTCGGCAGGAAAACAAACTTTACAACTTCTTCCAAAATTTCAGGACGAAGAGTAAGTGGTGAATTAACAGCGTGCATAGGTGTTGGCACCCTTACTGTGTTACGAGTAACTTTTCCGAAAAATGCATTTTGCCAAATAAGGGCACTCCTAGATACGTGCTCAGAGTTCTCTACGGTTTTCTCTAGGAACCCGCCAAATATTTTAAAATTATGTGGTGGATTTTTTTCACTATTCCTTATTTTTTCAATTTCCAAGTCTAGCATGTTTTTCATTTTGCCGTCGGGTAGTTTAAGGTCGTAGTTTATGACACTACAATAACGCCTTACCTCCCAAACTGCCTTATCTAGCTCTACAAGTTTCGGGCCATGGATATAATATGATGATTCAAGGTATCTGAAGCGACCGAATTTAGACAGATGCGTAATGAAATTATTGGTGGATTCACTACGGCATATTTCGAATGGAAGTTTATTTGTATGCTTAATTGCACGGTCGAGGTCATGATTAATGTCAGTAGCCTTAATTCGGTTATAGAGAAGTATTGCTTTGAGATATTTCTCAATTGCCTGTAGTGATTGCCAGTGGAATTGTGAATACAATCCATGGCGATATGATAGGCGAGCAGCTATATAATCTTGATCTGCCATATCCCGAAAGCTTCTTGTCGCAAAATCATTTAATGCAATTTCTGTTTCCATTATTATTTTTAATGCCTAACGTTATAGCTCGGCCGCGCAACTTTTCGGCGTCAGTTGGAGTGCCTTGTTAATGTTTTTATTCTATCTCATCTAAATTATTAATCAGAACATCGCAGCTAGTATAAAAATAGTTCGGCTGATGTGATTTCATTATGGCTGAATATGTATTTTTGGGTTTATCATTTTTATTGAATTCGTATTTAAAATTTAATGAATGATAAAATTGCTCATCAAGATATAGCTGCATAGGGGAGTGCTCGCCAGACTTTATGGCCTTCTTTGCTGCATTTTCTATTGCTAGTAGCTCTGCAAACGGAACTCCCAAGCTATTTAAGCATATATGATTTGATGTTCCAGAGATGTGAAGCAATGATTCGCCATAGTACTCGTTGCTACCCTGCGTAAGAACTGCGTAAATATTTAACCCTAAGACTTCTTGATAAATATGATCAAGCTCTTTAATAACAAATAGTATCTTTTCTGGGCTATATGAACATTGAATGCCTTTTTTGAAATAACCAACATCCCAGTTGCTTTTAAGTAGCAGGCTATCAGCGAATGAGATAAAAGATACTTGCTGCTGAGTTTTCGCTAGCGCATCAATCCTATCTCTCAGCTCTATTAGTTTTTCTTTACTGAGGATGTTGTTCTTAATTGCATCTTTAACCCCTATAGCATCAACTAATGCAAATACAGAGTATTCTCGTAAATGAAGATGTTCTAGCCATTCATGATCTACGAAAATATATGGTTTAATATCGTACTGCCAACAATATACACATATCTTAAATTTTCCCCTTGGTAGGGTAATTGAAACTTCGTGAAACCTCGTATGCGTATTTGCATACCAAGAAAGCTCTAAAGAGTTATCATTGATTTCTCTGACAGCAACCGGGCTTACATAGCCAACTTCGTACGGGTTGCACTCTTCCCTTTGAAGCATTTTTTCAAGCGCATCATCAAATTCCTTCATATAAACTTCGCTCATAAGAAAGCAGTCTCTATCTAGAGGAATCTCTTCAAAAGAGTATTTATCAATATTGATATTATCAAACAATACACATGGCTCCGATTAGAACATTAACGTTTTGGGTAACCGTCTGCGTCGTGCCGACTCAAACTAGTAGAGACATTTTCGCAAACCGCCCATATTTCAACAGCGAGTTCGCCCTATTGTTAAGCGATTTTTTAGCCTTTAAAGATATTGACTCTGTGATATTCAAGATATTTTTGATGTTGAAAATTAAGACCTGATATTATTTCTTCACCGTTAATCCCTAAAAGTTGCGCTTCTTCTTTGAGCTCTTTAGAAACAATTACTTTTCCTAGTTTGTCAAAGGTGATAAAACCATTATCGAAGGCTTTGTCAAAAACTGGAGACAACACAAGCCCATTGAAGACATCAAGCCTTTCTGTGTTGTTAGCATCTTTCCAGGGTTTTATATGCCCAGCTGTTAAAAAATACTTGCTCTTTGTAATGACACACTTATGTCCCCAGTAGTCAAGGACTAACCGCCTAAATCTCCTTTGCCCTATTCTTATATTTAGTATGTCTTGTTTTTGTGTGTTTTTTATTAACGGGTTATTTATGGTGCTAAGAAGAAAGAAAACGTCAGAATCATCCTCAAGTTCAGATAAATACCCAAGAATGTCACTAAGTTCTTCAATGTGTGGCTTGACGTATGCCTTATCATTCTCTTCAATGAGAGTTTCAAAAACGTTCCTTACGAAATCTCTACGAAATTCAACAGCTTTAAACAAGGCCATTTTCTCACCATAGTGGGATATCGAAAACTGCTCTTGTTTGTTTTTCCCTTTTTCGTCTTGGTAGTTAGCCTGCCAGGTCTCTTCCCTTTTTCTTCCCTCTCGTCTTTCTCTTGAAGTACGACCGACGCCAACAATACCTGAGGTGTTTCTTGGGGATATTTTTAGAACTAATGGAATTGATTTTCTCGGATGAGATGCCTCATTAAGCACCCCAAGTTCACCGGCTGCTTCGAGAAATTCATTTCTATACTTTACGGCCGCCTCATAGGCCCCATCAATTGAACCAATCTTCCTGTCATTAAAAAACTTGGATTCTTTAAGTATTTTTCTTTCGAATGAAAATTGCCACCCTGCGTATTTAGGATTATTGATCCGTTTTATAAATTTCCTGTCCGGATATTTTGAAAGGTCTATTTTCATTTCGCTTAACAGTTAAATAGATTGCAATAAAAATATTGATGCTATGCGGCATGCGGCATAGCACGGCTCAATGTCTCTTTATCGGCGGGGTGTTTGTTGAAAATGGCCATGACCCCCAAGGTGCCGAAATTGCACTGAATTGACCCTGCCAGAGAGCTTCTTTTCAGAGGGATGAGATCAGAAAATTCCCCTTGCCCAACGTTTTTCCGATGCTATACAGCGGGGGCGCTCAGGGGTTAAGGTGCCCCTTGTGGGGAACGGAATCTTGCGTCGCCAATGGCCCCACCTGCCCTCACACCGTCCCCCCGGTCAACACAATCATTAAAACCATATAAAGTCGAACCTACCTCCGCACTTCTCTAATGTCAAGGCGGGACCTCGCTGCGTGCGAGGATTATCAGGGCGGGTAGGGGGTCGTTGGGCACTTGAGCGGGGCGGCCAGACCAGGGGATCGTCTCGCTGGCTGTCTCAATCCATTGCCGCCTCCCCCCTCGGGCCTTCGGATATGTTCATTCCCGCAACCCCTGTAAAACGAGAACGGCCCACCCCTGTTCCGGGGCGGGCCGTTCTCGTCTCTAATTGTTAAAGTTCGGCTCAGATCAGCAGGACCGGGCAGCTTACGTGGTGCAGGACGTGGTTGGAGACCGAGCCGAAGAGGACGTCGCGGATCTCGCCGGTGCGCTTGCGGCCGATGACGAGGAGCTGGTACGGCTCGTCGTTGGCGATGCGGGGGATGACCTCGCGGGGCGAGCCGAATTCGAGCCGCCCTTCGACGTCCATCCCCGCTCCGGCGAGGAGCGCCCGGTGGGTTTCCAGCAGCTGCTCTCCGGCCTTGCGGGCGTGTTCCCGGATCATCGCCACCTGGAAGTCGGGAATCATCTTGTAGGTCAGATTGTCGGTGTTGATCACGTGCAGCAGGGTCAGCCGGCAGGGAAAGCGTTCTCTCTGGGCGATAAGGGCCTGCAGGGTCTTTTCGGTCGTCTCCGAGAGGTCAACGGGGACCAGAATCTTCGGTTGCATCGCGTTCTCCGTCAATCCGGTTTCGGTTGATGTCGTTATCCGCCGTAGACGAGGCGCGGCAGGAACAGCACGAGGTCGGGCCAGAAGGTCAGGACCATGAGAATGGCGATCTGGATGAGGAGAAAGGGGATGACCGCGCGGGAGACGAAGAGGAGGTTGCGGTTGACCGCCGCCCCGGAGATATAGAGGCTGACCCCGAGCGGCGGCGTGCAGTAGCCGATGCCGAGGTTGATGGTCATGAGCAGGCCGAAGTGCATGGTGTCGATGCCGAACTTGGAGAGCAGGGGGAGGAAGATCGGCGTCAGGATCAGGGTGGCGGAGATGATGTCCATGAACATGCCGATGATCAGCAGCAGGATGTTGACCGCCAGCAGGAAGACCCAGGGGGTCTGGATGCTCTCGACGACCGCGGTGGCGATCTTGTCGGGGATCTGCTCGAAGGTCAGGTACTCGCCGAAGACCGAGGCCCCGGCGACGATGATCAGCAGGGTCGCCGAGGTCGCCGCCGAGGAGACGACGACTTTCTTCACGTCCCGCAGCTTCATGTCCTTGTGGATGAAGATCTCGACGAAGAAAGCGTAGAAGCAGGCCACCACCGCCGCCTCGTTGGCGGTGAAGAGCCCCGAGTAGATGCCGCCGAAGATCAGCACCGGCAGAAAGAGAGCCCAGGCGCTCTCCCGAAGGACCGCGAAGAGCTCGCTGGCCTGGGGGCGGGGCTTGGTCTTGAGCCCCTGGCGCTTGCAGACGAAATAGGCGTAGGCGCTAATGGCGAAAATGATCAGGATGCCGGGGATGAACCCGGTGAGAAAGAGCGCCTCCAGCGGGTCGTTGGAGACCATGGCGTAGAGGATCATCGCGATCGACGGGGGGATGATGACCCCGAGGATCGGCGCCGTGGTCATGATGCCGACGGAGAAGCTCTCGTCGTAGCCGTTCTCGATCAGGGCCGGTATCATGAAGCCGCCGATGGCGACGACGGTGGCGACGGTGGAGCCGGAGATGGCGCCGAAGAAGCCGCAGGCGAGGATGCCCGCCATCGCGAGCCCGCCGGGCAGAAAGCCGACCAGGGCGTTGGCCGCCTTGATCAGCTTCTGAACGATGCTCCCGGTCGTCATGATGTTGCCGCACAGGACGAAGAAGAGGACGACGACGAGGGCGAACTTGTCCATCGAGCGGTAGAGGACCTCGATGACGATCATCGGGTCGATGCCGACCATCCACACCAGGCCGACGGTGCCGGTGAAGAAGAGGGCCATGAAGACCGGCACGGTGGCGGCCATCGATCCGATGAGGATGGCGAGGATGAGAAGGTAGTTCGTCTCCACGGCTACTCCCCTCCCTCTCCGCGCCAGTCTTCCACCATGACGATCAGGGTGCGCAGGAACATCATGGCCCCCATGACCGGCAGCACGGCGTAGAAGATCCATTCGGGGATCTGCAGGGAGATGGTGCGGGCGTATTCGTCCTGGTAGACGAGGGCCGTCATCTGCCAGCCCAGCCAGACCATGGTGGCGGAGAAGACGAGCACCGCCAGGTGGCTGATCAGGGTGAGGGGCTTTTTGAGCATCGGGAAGAGCTGCGGGACGGCGTCGATGCGGATCAGGGTGCGGCTTCGCACCGCGGTCAGGCAGCCGATGTAGGTGGAGAAGAAGATCGTCTTGCGCACCACCTCGTCGGACCAGTACAGGTTGATGTCGGCGGTGAACTTGCGCAGGACGACGTTGGCCATGGCCACGCTCAGGGCGATGCAGACAGTGACGAAGAGGGACCATTCCTCGGCGAAGAGAAAGGTGCGGTCGATTGTTTTAAATATTTTTTTGACCACCGGGTCGGCTCCAAAAAAGGACCGGGGAGAAAAATGCTCCCCGGTCGCAATTTCTGGCGATTATACAGGTTCGTGGGCTATTTGCCAAGGGTGGTGCGGACCTTGTCCAGGTAGGCCTGGCCGATCTTCTCGCCCCACTTCTCGTAGATCGGGGTCGCCAGCTCCGCCAGCTTCGCCTTTTCGGCGGCGGGCAGGATGATGAACTCGACGCCGGCCTCCTTGGCCGCGGCGATCTGCTTTGCCTGCTGCTCCTTGGTCCGTTCGCGGGTCTTGGCGCTCTCCTCGGCGATGGTCTCGAGCAGGATCTGCTGCAGGTCTTCGGGCAGCTTGTTGAGCCAGCGCTTGTTCATCAGGTGCACGAAGAGCCCCTGGGCGTAGTCGAGCTCGGTGAAGTACTTGGCCACGGTGAACTTCTTGGTGATGTTGCAGACGATGGCGGTGTGGTCGAGGCCGGTGATGACCCCGGTCTGCAGCGCCTGGGGGACGTCGGGCCAGGGCATGACGGTGAACTTCAGGCCCCAGGCCTTGTAGAAGTCGGTGTTGACCGGGGCCTGGGCGATGCGGAAGTTGACGGTCTTGGCGTCCTCGAGGGAGCGCACCGGGGTCGTGGTGGCCCAGCCGTAGGGGCCGTAGCCGGTGATGTCGACCACCTGGATGTCCTTGGCGGCGTTGGCGAAGGGCTGCCACAGCTCAGGGTCGTTGCGGAAAGTGTCAAGCTTGTCGAAGGTGTCGACGACGTACGGCAGGTTGACGATGCCGAGCCGGTCCGCCACGTTGGCTGCGGCGACCGAGGAACTCATCATTCCCTGGATCGCGCCCATCTTGAGCTTCCTGATGACGTCCTTCTCGCCGCCGAGCTGGGAGAGGGGGCGGAAGTCGACGTAGAGCCGGCCGTTCGATTTTTCCCAGACCGCATCGCGCAGCCGGTAGCCGAAGCCGACCCCCTCGATGACCGGGTGGGAGACGTTGGACAGGAGGTAGGTGTACTCGGCCCCGCTCGGGTCGAAGGCCGGCTTCCAGGCGGCGAGGGGATCGCCCTTGGCCGCGGCCAGGGCGGAACCGCCCGCGATGATCGTCAGGCCGAGAGACAACGCCAGCAGGGAAAGAATGATTTTGCGCATTTGAGGGACCCCTTTCGAAGAAATGCCTTAGAGAAATCGATACTGCCAATGACCGTTCTGTTGCGTAGATCAGCGTTATTTTTGTGCCGCGGCGGGCTAAATTCCCCGGAGTGCCTGGAAAACCTTGCCTGTCGCCGACGTTTTCTTTATTCTGTCAAGATAATTTAGGTCATCGGTGGCCAAAAATCTAATCAATAATTCCGCAGAAAGCGTTCGATAAAATCGAACGAAAGGGAACCTTGGAACTCTACCAACTCAAATCGTTTCTGGCCATCGCCCGCGAGTCCAACCTGACCCGGGCCGCCCAGGCCCTGAACCTGAGCCAGTCGGCCCTTTCCAGCCAGCTCAAGCTGCTGGAGGAGGAGCTCGGGGTCGTTCTCTTTCAGCGCACCTCCCGGGGGATGGTGCTGACCGAGGGGGGGCGCACCCTGCAGGCCCATGCCCAGGAGGTCCTCCAGGCCGCCAAGCGGATGCGCCAGAAAGCGATCACTCTGCATCGCGGACGGGGCGAGTCCCTGGTCATCGGTCTTCATGCCGACCCCGGGTTTCTGAGGGTCAGCGACCTGCAGCGGCGTCTCGCCCTCCTTCACGCTCACCTCGAGGTCGCCTTCTCTCCCTGCTCGACGGCCGGTGCCGTTCCGGCGCTGCGCCAGGGGAGCGTCGATCTCGGTTTTTGTTTCGGCGAGAGCTTCGAGGCCGACGTGGAGCACCTGAGCCTGGCCCGGGTCCGTTCCTGCGTGGTGATCCCACCGGCGCTCATCCCGGTCGGGAAGTCCCTCGGCTGGCAGGAGATCGCGAGCCTTCCCTGGGTCTGGGGGGGGACGAGTCGCCTTTTTACGCGGCCCTGCTCGATCACATGGAGCAGCACCGGGTCTCCCCCCGCCCGGCGGTCAGCGCCGCCGACGAGAACACGGTCCGGGAGCTGGCCCTGGCCGGCGAGGGGCTCGCGGTGCTGCGGGAAGACGTGGCCCGGCCCCTCGCGGAGGCGGGGCGCCTGGTCGTCTGGGAGCGCTGCTGGCTTCTCGTCCCCCTGAGCCTGGTCTGGCTCGCCCGAAAGGGGAAACAGGGGCGGGTGCGCGACGCCGTCGAGGCGGTTCGACACGTCTGGCGGCAGGCGGCCCGATCCGAATCCGACGGCAGCCTGGCCGACAAGTGCTGGGTTTAGGGGGCGCGAAGGGGCTTCTGTGAAGCCCCGCCCCGGTCCGCCCTTCTCTCCAGACGATTCTTAAAACCTGAAAAGCTCCAGAGGGCCGGTGCCTCCTGGAGCTTTTTGCATCGATTCGTCCCGGGGGTTAACCCATCAGGTTGGGCAGGAAGAGAGCGATCTGCGGAAAGACCATGAGCAGGATGATGCAGAGCAGGAGGGCGAGGAGCATCGGGACGACCCCCTTGAAGATCGTCTCGAGCGAGACGTCCTTGGCGATGCCGTGGACGACGTAGACGTTGACCCCGACCGGCGGGGTGATGACCCCCATCTCGGTGACGAGGACGATGACCACGCCGAACCAGATCGGGTCGAAGCCAAGCGCCTGGGCGACGGGGAAGAAGATCGGAACGGTGAGCATGATCATCGCCAGGGCGTCCATGAAGCAGCCGCCGATGAGGTAGACGAGGATGATGAGACCCATGATCGCGTAGGAGGGCAGGGGGAGGCCGCCGACATAGGAGGCGAGGTCGAAGGGGATGCGGGTGATCGCCATGAATTTGCCGAAGAGGTGGGCGCCGGTGACGATGACCATGACCATGCAGCTGATGCGGGTGGTGTCGGAGAGGGCCTGGACAAAGTCCTTCCACGACAGCTGGCGGCGGAAGAGGGCGAGGGCGAGGGTGAGGAAGGCGCCGATTGCGGCCGCCTCGGTCGGGGTGAAGATGCCGAAGAAGAGTCCCCCCATGACGAGGGCGAAGAGGAAGAGGGTCTCGACGATCCCGGCGAAGGATTTGACCTTTCGGCGCAGCGAGGTGCGCGGGCCGGGCGGGGCGAGGTCGGGGCGGAGCCGGACCTGGAGGAGGATGGTGGCGAAGAAGAGGGTGCACAGCAGAAGGCCGGGGAGGACCCCGGCGGCGAACAGCTTGCCGATCGACTGCTCGGTGAGGATGCCGTAGACGATGAAGATGACGCTCGGCGGGATGAGAATGCCGAGGCTCCCGGCGGCGGCGACGGTTCCGGTCGCCAGCCCCATGTCGTAGCGGCGGCGGCGCATCTCGGGGACCGTCACCGTCGCCATCGTCGCGGCGGTGGCGTTGGTCGAACCGGAGATGGCGGCGAAGGCGGCGCAGGCGCCGACCGTCGCCAGGGCGAGACCGCCGCGGCGATGCCCCATGAGGACGTAGGCGGCGTGGTAGAGGCGGCGGCTGATCCCCGACTGGAAGGCGATCTGCCCCATGAAGACGAAGAGGGGGATGACCGTCAGGCCGTATGAGGAGAAGACGTCCCAGACGTCGCGGGCGAGGAGGCTCAAGCCGGCCTGGAAGTTGACGACGTAGCTGAAGCCGCCCAGGCCGAGGATCCCCATGACGAAGCCGACGGGCATGCGCGAGAAGAGTCCGACGAGGAGGAGGACGACGCCGATGATGCCGATGGTAGTCAGGCTCATGAGTGGAAGATCCGCTGGGCGTGGGAGAGGGTTTCCGTCGCGAGGATAAAGGCGACGGCGGCGGCGGAAAGGCCGATGCCGTAGATAAAGGGGTAGAAGGGGAGCTGCAGGGTCAAGGAGACCTCGCCGGAGGCGCGCAGGCTCGTCCCGTAGAGGACCATCTGCCAGGCGAGGAGGGCGAAGAAGCCGGTCCCGGCGATGCCGGTGACGGTGGCGGTCAGGTGCTGCAGCCGGGCGGGGAGACGGTCGACGATGACGCTGACGGCGATGTGCCCCTTCTCGACGGAGGTGTGGGCCATGGCGAAGGCGACGGCGATGGCGCCGAAGAAGCTGACCAGCTCATAGGTGCCGGGGATCGGGTGGCGGAAGAAGCGCAGGACCACGTCGGCTGTGGTCAGCAGCATCATGGCGACGATCGCCCCCCCGGCGATGGCGAAGAGGGAGGATGCGAGGCGGCGGCCGATTTTGTCAAGAAGGGTCATGGCGCACAAAAGGGACGCCGCGGGAGGCGATGACGCTCCCGCGGCGCGAAAGGGGCTACGGAAAAGGGGCGGCGACTACTTGGAGTAGCGGGCGATGAGCTCCCGGATCTTCTCCACGTAGGTCGCGCCGTCGGGGGTCTGGTCGATGAAGTTCTGGATCACCGGTTCGACCGCTTTGCGCCAGCGGGCGCTCTCGGCCGCGGAGAGGGNCTTCGGCATCGGCGGCGTCCCAGGCCCGGCCGTGGACGGCAGACCACTCGGCGCTCACCTGGTCGATGATCGCCTTGGTCTCCTCCGGCAGGGCGTCCCACTTGGCGCGGTTCATCACGACGAACATGGCGGTGGTGTAGCCGACGCTCACGCAGTCGGTGGTGTATTTGACGACTTCGGCCTGCTTCCACCCCTTGAGGGCTTCGATCGGGCCGAAGGTCCCTTCGACGACCCCCTTCTGCAGGGCTTCGTAGGTCCCGCCCTGGGGCATGGCGACGGGGACGCCGCCGAGGGCCTCGACGACCTGGGCGCTGAGGCCGGTGGCGCGAATCTTCATCCCCTTGAGGTCTTCGAGGGTCCGGACCGGCTTTTTGGTATGGAGCAGGCCGGGGCCGTGGGCGTGGACGTAGAGGACCTTGACGTCCTTCAGTTCGGCCGGCGCGACCTCTTTGACGAAGGCGTTGGCGACCTCGGAAGCGACCTGGCCGCTGGGGTAGCCCATCGGCAGATCGAGGGCGGCAGTGACGGGGAAGCGGCCGCGGGTGTAGGCGAAGCAGGAGTTGCCCAGGTCGGTGATGCCGGTCACCACGCCGTCGTAGACCTGGGGCGCCTTGGTCAGGGTCCCGCCGGGAAAGGGGGTGACGCGCACCGTGTCGCCGGTCCGTTTCTCGATCTCTTTGGCGAAGTCGAGGGCCGCCTGGGCCTGAGCGTGGGTCGGGGGAAAGAAAATGCTGAAAGTCAGGTTGGTGGCCGCGCCCGAGGGAGAGGGCGAACCGACTAGCAGGGCCAGCAGCAGGCCGGCCAGGCAGAGGGAGCGAAGCGATCTTTTCATGTCACGGCCTCCTTGGGGGGCGGCGGGGAGGAAGGTCCCGCGCAGGGGTCGGTATCCGGCCCGTCGCAGGAGGGGCGGAAGGGTTCGGGCATTGGCTTCAAGTCGGTGCCCAGACTAGCCCAGGGCGGCCCCGAGGGTCAAGGAAAATAGGGCTTTGGAAGGCGTGGCGGGGTTGCGCGGGGATGGCGATGGTGTATATTAATTAATGGAACAGAAGCGGTTGCGATTGAATGCTGTTTAGTATAATATATGAATTATTGAATTTAAGAGGAGGCGACCGCATGCCCTTCCTGATCAGCGCGCTTTTTTTGTGTCTGTCCGCACCATTCGCCCTTGCCGAAACCGTCGACCTGCAGCAGGCGCTCCGCGAGGCGGTCGCCAACCGACCCTTCGTGCAGGCCGCTCAGGGTCGGGCTGTGGCCGCAAAGGCCGCGGTGGGCGAGGCCCGCAGCCGCTACCTGCCCAACGTGAGCCTCTCGGAGCACCTCTTCTGGACCGACGACCCGGCCTGGAGCATGTATATCTCCCTGGTCCAGGAAGACCTGAAGCTGAGCCAGGATGCCGGGCGGTACAATTTCGCCCCCTCCCGCAGGGATTTCGAAACCCGCCTCTCCCTCGAACAGCCCCTTTACGACCCGGACATCTCCCTGAATCTGAAGCGTGCCCGGAAGGGGGCCGAGGCGGCCGGTTACGGGGCGCTCTGGAGCCGCGAGGAGGCCGCATTTGCCGCTTTCCGCGCCTACCTCGAGGTCCAGAGGGCGTCGGCGGCCCTGGCCTGGGCCGAAAGCTCGCGGCGCGAGGCGGCCGAGACCCTGCGCATCGCCCGGGAGCGCCAGGAGGCCGGGGTGGGTCTCAAGGCCGACGCCCTGAGGGCCGGGGTTCGGGTGTCCGAGAGCGACCGATACGCGCTGACCGCGGCCAACGACCTGCACCTGGCCCGAAGGTCTCTCGCTCTGGCCATGGGACGTTCGGAAGGCGTGGTCGACATCGCCGCCCCCTTGAGTTTCGAGCTGTTCGCATCGGCCGCCCGGGAGGAGGCCGTGGCGCGCAGCGATCTCGCCGCCCTGGCCACCGAGGCCGGGGAGGCCCGCCTCGCTCATCGCCAGAGCCGTGCCGCCTACCTTCCCCGTGCCGGCCTGAGCGCATCCTACTCCCTTCACGATTCCGCCGTTCCCTTCGGCACCGACGTCGGCAGCTGGACGGTCCGGGCCCAGCTGCACTGGGACATCTTCGACGGGCAGCGCCGCTCCCATGCGCTGGCCCGCGCCGCGGCCCTGAGGGGGGCCGCCGAATCCCGCCACCTGGAGGCGCGACGCCAGGCCCTCTACCAGGCCGAGGAAGCCCGGATGCGGGCCGAGGAGGCCCGGGCCAGCCTGGCCCTGGCCCGGTTGGCCGTTTCCGAGGCCGATGAGGGCCACCGCCTCCTCCTTCAGCGCTACGAGGCGGGCCTCTCCGGCCTCGCCGATCTGCTGGGAGTCCAGACCGCCCTCGACCGGGCCCGCCTCGACGCGGTGGAGGCCGAGGCCCGCTATATTCTCGCCCTGGGGAACGCGGGTTTCCAGGGTGGCGTCTTTGTTCATACCCTGTTGGCCAACCAGGAGGATCAACCGTGAACCGTTCCCTTGTCATTTGTCTGTTTCTGCTCCCGGCGGTGCTCTTCGCCTGCGGCGGCGAGATCGAGCCCGGTCGCACGACCGCCGAGCGGGCCGTTGTCACGGGACTGACCCTTGCTGCGGTGGCCGAGGGCTCCCTGGACGGCGCCTCCTCCTATGTCGCCACCATCGAGAGCCGGGACCGGGGCGTCCTGGCCGCCCGCATCGACGGCCGGGTCGGGCGCATCGCGGTTCGGGAGGGAGACGTGGTGCGGGAGGGCGACCTTCTGCTGAGCCTCGAGGACACCGCGGCCGCCGACCGGCTGCGCGGGGCCGAGGCGGCGGTCGCCGAGGCCCGCAGCGGCCTCGCTGCGACCCAGGCCGGGCAGCGCCTGGCGGAGCAGACAGAGGAGCGTTTTCTGCGCCTGCGGAAACAGGAGGCGGTGACGCCACAGGAAATGGACCGGGTCGCGGCCGAGGCGGAGATGGCCCGCCAGGCGACCGCCGTGGCGAATGCGGCGCTGCAGCGGTTGATCGCCCTTCGGGATGGCGCCCGGGTCGCCCGGAGCCACACCCGGGTGAGGGCTCCCTACGACGCCCTCGTGGCCCGCTGCAAAGTAGAGGAGGGGTCGACGGTGATGCCCGGAACGCCCCTGTTCCATCTCGACCGGCAGGGGGCGATGGTGGCCCGGGCCGAACTGCCCGAATCCCTGTTCGGCAAGATCCCCGGAGGGGCGACCCTGCGGGTGGAGGTTCCCGCCCTCGGCAGGGTGTTGACCGGGACGGTGGACGAGGTCCTTCCCGTGGCAGACCCTGCCAGCCGCTCCTTTCAGGTCAAGGTCGCCCTGCCGGTTGAGCCGGGCCTGGCCGCAGGTTTCTACGCCAGGGTGCTCCTCCCCGGTGAAGGGAAGGCGATGCTCCTCGTTGCCGATAGCGCGGTCGTCTACCGCGGCCAGCTGCAGGGTGTTTACGTCGTCGAGGAGGGGATGCTGCGCTACCGGATGGTGAAGACCGGGCGCCGTGGCGATGGCCTGGTCGAGATTCTCTCGGGACTCTCCGCCGGGGAGACGGTGGTCGTCTCCGGGACGGAGCGGGCCCGCAGCGGTGCCCGGGTGGAGGGGTAGGCGATGGCGGCCAGGAAACACTCCCTGCCGACGCGGATTGTCGACAAGTTCCTCGGCGGCAACCTTTCGACCATCCTGATCGTCCTTTCGGTGATCGCCGGGGCGGCCGCACTGCTGCTGACCCCCCGGGAGGAGGAGCCGCAGATCGTGGTCCCCCTCGCCGACGTCTACGTGCACATGCCCGGGGCGAGCGCCGAGGAGGTGGAGAAGCAGGTGGCCACCCGGTTGGAGAAGCTCCTCTGGCAGGTGGACGGGGTGGAGTACGTCTATTCCATGTCCCGCCCCGACCTGGCGGTGGTGACGGTGCGCTTCTATGTCGGAGAAGACCGCATCGACTCCCTGGTCAAGGTGCACAACAAGATCATCACCCACACCGATATCGTCCCTCCGGGGGTCACCGGATGGGTCGTCAAGCCGATCGAAGTCGACGACGTGCCGATCGTCAACCTGTCCCTTTATTCCGACGGGGCCTCCGACTTCGACCTGCGGCGGGTGGCCGAGGAGGTGGTCGACCGGCTGCAGTCGGTGAAGAACACCTCGGTCACCACGGTCATCGGGGGGCGTCCCCGGCAGGTGCGGGTCGATGCCGACCCGGCGGCGCTCGCCGCGCGCGGCCTGGGGCTTCTCGACCTGGAGCGGGCCCTTCAGGGGGCGAACCTGGAAATTCCGGGGGGCGCCTTCCAGCAGGGAAACCGGGAGACCCTCGTCTACGGGGGGAGCTTCTTCCGCTCCGCCTCGGAGGTGGCCTCCCTGGTCGTGGGGGTGCGGGAGGGGGTTCCGGTCTACCTGAAAGACGTGGCCCGGGTCGCCGACGGCATGGCCGAGACGGAGACCTACACCCGCATGCGCTTCGGCCCCGCAAGCGGTGTAGAAGGGGCCGATGCCGGTCGGGAGTACCAGGCGGTGCACGTCGCCGTGGCCAAGAAGAAGGGGACCAACGCCGTCGTCGTGGCCCGGGACGTCATCGAGCGGGTGCGGCAGATGGAGGGGTCGATCATCCCCGACAACATCCGGGTGGAGGTCACCCGCAACTACGGCGAGACCGCCGACCACAAGGTGAGCGAACTCCTCAAACACCTTGTGATCGCCGTCGTCACCGTTCTGCTTCTCATCCTTTTCGCCCTGGGATGGCGCGAGGCGCTCATCGTCGCGGTCTCCATCCCCATCATCTACTCTCTCACCCTGATGGTGAACTACTGGTTCGGCTATACCATCAACCGCGTCACCCTCTTCGCCCTGGTCCTCGCCCTGGGCCTTCTCGTCGACGACCCGATCGTCGACGTGGAGAACATCTACCGGCACTTCAAGATGAAGAAGGAGCCCCCCCGCGACGCGGTCCTCTCGGCCGTGGACGAGGTGCGCCCCCCGGTGATCCTGGCGACCCTGGCGGTCATCGTCTCTTTTCTGCCGATGCTCTTTATCACCGGGATGATGGGGCCCTACATGCGGCCGATGGCGATCAACGTTCCCCTGACCATGGTCATGTCGCTCCTGGTCGCCTTCACCGTTACTCCGTGGATGAGCTACCACGTACTCAAGGGGCAGTACGGCCGGCAGGAGAAGGAGTACGTACTGGAGGAAACACGGGTTTACCGGACCTACCGGAGAATCCTTCAGCCCTTTCTCGACTCCCGGCGCAAGGGGTGGCTCCTGATCGGCGCGGTGCTCCTGCTCCTTCTCGGTTCGTTGGCCATGCCCGCGCTGAACCTCGTGCCGATGAAGATGCTCCCCTTCGACAACAAGAACGAATTCCAGCTCGTTGTCGACATGCCCGAGGGGACGACCCTGGAGGAGACCGACGCCGCGGTGCGGGCCCTGGAGGATTACCTGGCTACGGTGAACGAGGTGACCGACTTCCAGGCCTACGTCGGCACGGCGAGCGCCATGGACTTCAACGGCATGGTGCGCCATTACTACATGCGCCGCGGGGCGAACATGGCCGACATCCGGGTCAACCTGGCGCACAAGGAGGAGCGGGCCCAGCAGAGCCACGCCATCACCCTGCGCCTGCGGGGGGACCTTGCCCGCATCGCCGAAAGATACGGGGCCAATCTCAAGGTCGTCGAGGCCCCTCCGGGCCCGCCGGTCATTTCCACCCTGGCAGCCGAGGTCTACGCCGATCCCGGCGTCGCCTACAGCGAGCAGATCGCGGCGGGCAAGCTTGTGCGGGAGCGGATGGCGGCCGAGGATCGGGTCGTCGACGTTGACGACGTGGTGGAGGCGCCCCAGCGTCGGGTGCACTTCATCCCCGACCGGGAGAAGGCGGCCCTCTCCGGAATCTCCGACGCCGAGATTGCCCGGACCCTGGCGGTCGCCCTCGGGGGCGAGAGGGCGGGGACGGTTCACGTCGGATCGGACCGCCATCCCCTCCATATCCTGTTGCGCCTGCCGAGAGAGAGCCGCTCCTCCCTGTCCGACCTGGAATCCCTGCACCTGCGGGGGGCCGGCGGCAGCCTGGTCCGCCTCTCGGAGCTGGGGCGATTCGAGGAGGATCAGCTGGAGCCGACCATCTTCCACAAGAACCTGGAGAGGGTGACCTACGTCTTCGGGGAGATGGCCGGCAAAAGCCCGGTCAACGCCATCCTCAACCTCTCCAATCACTTCGACGAGAACCCCCTGCCGGAGGGGACGCGGGTGGTCTGGAGCGGCGAGGGGGAGTGGCAGATCACCCTCGACGTCTTCCGCGACCTGGGCATCGCCTTCGGGGCCGCGATGGTCGGCATTTTCATCCTGCTGCTGATCGAGACCGGCTCCACGGTCATGCCCCTGATCATCATGGCCGCCATCCCCCTGACCATGATCGGCATCATGCCCGGCTTCTGGCTGCTCAACCTGGTCATGAACCGCCAGGTGGGCGGTTTCGACACCCCGGTCTTCTTCACCGCCACGGCGATGATCGGGATGATCGCCCTGGCCGGGATCGTGGTGCGCAACTCGATCATCCTCATCGATTTCATCCACCACGCCCTGCGTCGCGGCGTGCCGCTGAAGGAGGCGATCATCGAGAGCGGCGCGGTGCGCCTGCGGCCGATCCTGCTCACCGCCGGGGCGGCCCTGCTCGGCAACTGGATTATCACCCTCGATCCGATCTTCTCCGGGCTGGCCTGGTCGATCATCTTCGGGGTCTTCGCCTCGACCGCCTTTACCCTGGTGGTGATCCCCGTGGTATACTGGCTTATCTACGGCCGCAAGGCCGAACAACACGCAAGGAGGTTCACGTCATGACCGTCGACCGCTACCTGCGCCTGATCGCCGGCTTTGTCGTCATGCTCAGCGTTGCTTTGGCCCACTTCCACTCCCCCTACTGGCTCTTCTTCACAGGCTTTGTCGGGTTCAACCTGTTCCAGAGCGCCTTCACCGACTGGTGCCCCATGATGACCATCCTGCGCAAGCTGGGGGTCCGGGAGGGCTGAGTCGCTTCTTTCCCCCATTCGCCGACGCCAGAGGCCGCCCCATCGTGGGCGGTTTTCTTTTGCCCGGGGTTTGGGTTATCATGAGAAGAAAGGTCAAAGCGAAGGAGAACGGATGCCGGGCAGGTGGTTCAGGCGCAGAAGAGAAGTGCCGCGGGACGCGGGGGCGGGCGAGAGGGCGGGGGGGCTCTTCGACGGAGGGAACAACTGCGCCCAGGCGGTGCTGCAGGCCACCACCGGCACCGAGGACAAGAGCCTGATCGATGCGGCGAAGGCCTTCAGCGGCGGCATCGGCGACAGCGGCTGCCTCTGCGGCGCCCTCGCCGGAGGGGTGATGGCTCTCGGCCTGGCGGGGCAGCCCAAGAAGGCGGGCCGGCTGATGGAGCTGTTTCGGGAGGGACACCCGGCGACCTGCTGCAAGGTCCTCTCCCGGCCCTTCAAGTGGAACAGCCGCGACCACCTGGCCAACTGCCGGCGCATCACCGCAGAGACAGCGGAGATCGTCGACCGTCTGCTCCGGGAGTGAGGCGATAATCGCCCGATATCGACAAGTCGGCTTGACAAACGGGGAGGAGGCTATTTATTTAACGTAGAACCGAAAAAGAAAGGGGGGGCACATGCTGGAGTGCGAGCTTCTTTCCCAGTGCGGCTTCTTCCGCAAGCACGAAGCGACCCTCGACCTTCCCTGCCGGGGTTTCGTTCAGGCCTACTGCCGGGGGCCGAGACGGGAAGCTTGCCAGAGGAGGGCCTACCTCCTGTTGCACGGTTTCTCACCGCCCGACGACCTGCTTCCCAACGGCCAGGTGGTACCGATGAGCTACCAGGCCGCCACCGAGTGAAACGCAAAAAGACGCTGCCGGATGATTCGGGCAGCGTCTTTTCTATTCTTCGGGGGTCGTCTTCGGCGGGTCAGGAGGCTTTCTTGAGAAGCATCTCCTCGAGGGCCCGGGCGAGTTGGTCGGGGCAGCTCGTCGCCCCCCGGCACACCGTTCCCTTCAGGCGCTCAATCACTTCCGTGACCGGCATCCCCTTGGCCAGTGCGGCCACGCCCCGGCTGTTGCCGGTGCAGCCGCCGATGAAACGGATCTCCTCGATCCGGTCTCCATCCAGTTCGATATCGATGAAACGGGCGCAGGTCCCGGCTGTCGTGTATGTCGTCTTCATGGCACCGCCTTGGTTTTCCGCCCGAAGGGGCGGCAGTCGCTGACTGCTCTTTATACCATGGGAGGCGGCGTTGTGGCAAAAGGAAATTTATATTTCCATATATTCAGCAATCGTCTCAGGTCTTCGGGGTCTCCTCGCGGTGGAACTTTCCGGCCTGCTGGCGCAGTGTTCCGGTCAGGGACTCCAGTGCGGCGACTTCCCGGGTGAGGAGGGTGGCCTTTTGGGTGTTGGTGGTCAGCCGGTTCTGGGAGGTGGCGAAATGGGCGAAGACCCTCTGGGAGGTGGCCATCTGGAAACGGGTGACCTCGTTGATGGCCTGGATCTGGCTCTCCCGCTCGGTCAGGCCCCTGTCGAACTCGCGGTTGGCCCGGACCTGCTCCTCCATGCCCCGGGCGATCTGGTCGGTGGCCCCCTTCATTTCGGTGACCCCCTCCTGAATGCGGGTGATGGCGCTCTGCTGTTCGACCATGGCCCGGGCGATGGCCTTGACCGAGCGCAGGCTGCGCCCCGCGTCGTTGAGGAGGGTTCGGGCCCGCTCCCCTTCGAGGCCGGTCAGCTCGGCGATTTCGCTTGAGGCGGCGGCGGCCCTGCTGGAGCTCTCCACGATCTTGCCCAGGGCCTCCCCGGTGGAGAGGGAGAGCTGCTTGCCCCGCTGGATGCGCTGCCCGGTCCCCTCCACGGCATCGGTGACCTCCCGGGTGTCCTCCCGGATGGCCTGCACGATCCGATGGATGTCCTGGGCGCTTGTGGTGGTGCGGTCGGCCAGGTCGCGGATCTCCTCGGCGACCACCGAAAAGCCCTTTCCCTCCGCGCCGGCCTTGGCGGCGATGATGGCGGCGTTGAAGGCCAGCAGCTCGGTGTCCGAGACGAGCTCCTTGATGACCTCGATGATCTTGACCACTTCCCCGGTCTGCTGGGAGAGGCGCTGCATGGCCTCGGTCGCCTTCCGGCTCTCCCGCTCGATGCGGTCCATTTCCTCCATGGAGGTGCGGACCACCTGCAGGCCGGTTTCGGCGTCCTGCTTCACCCCTCCCGCGGCTTCGGCGCTGGCCGAAGCCCCGGTGCGGATCTTGCCCAGTGAATCGCCGATGGCGTCCAGGTCGTGGGTCGTCCCCTCCACCGAGCGGGCGATCTCGTCGGTTTGGGCCGCGACCTCCAGGATGCTGGAGGCCATTTCATCGACGCTGGTGGTGGTCTCCAGGAACTTGGCCGTGGAGTGGTCCATCGCCCCGGCCATTTCCTCGAGGGAGGCCGAGAGCTGCCGGGAGAGGGCCGCCTCGTCCTGGGTGCGGTTGGAGAGGAGCTCGATCTGGTTGGTGATCTCCTGCTGTTTCTCCTCCATGGCCTTCACGTCCTGGTTGCTTCGGTGGGCGGCGTCGAGGCCTTCCTGGGCGCGCTCGGAGAGGTAGCTGCTGTTGGACGCGAGGACTTCGAAGTGGGGGTCCTGCCGGTCGAGGGTGGACAGGATGGCCTGGACCAGGTTCTGCACCTGGTTCACCGAGGATCTGAGCGCTCCGTGAAGCCCCTCGAAGGATTCATCCTTGAGGGCCCCTTCTCCGGTGAGGGGGCTGAGGACCTCGAGCTGCAGCCGCAGGTGCCTCTTCAGGGTCGTCCGGATGAAGAGGTAGAGGAAAACGCCCAGGACCAGGCCCATGGCCAGGCAGCTGATCACGAAGGGGAGGCTGCGGGCGGCCGGCCCCACGATGGGTGTGGCGACGAGGGGAAAGAGCATCACGGCCACCAGGCCGCTGCAGTGGGTCAGGATGAAGACCTTTTTTAGAAAGGACGCTTTGGCTGTCCGGGATTTCCCCATGACTCCTCCATATCCTTGAA
>NZ_PKUB01000044.1 GCF_002868845.1 Desulfuromonas sp. | reverse complement strand
AAGGCCGCACCCGGATCGCGGTTGATGGTAAGGAGGCTGTAGGGGCGGAAGACCGGATTGGTGGGCCAGAGACGGACCCCGGTCTCCACGAGGGGAAAGGGAAGTCCCTCCCGAAGAAAGTACCACCCCCGCCAAGGCTCCCGGTGCGGGCGGAGCAGTTCCAATTCCATCGCCGGATTTCGCGGGGCCTCTCCCCCGTTCGCCACCCCCCCGTCGGCCTGCCTGAGCGCCTGGGGGAGAAAATTCAGAACCCGGAGGGTCGCGCCGCCGGGAAGGTCGAGGCGGGTGCCTTTCCTGAGGACGGTCTCTCCGGCGCCGGCCATGAAAAAGCGAAACCCCTCCACCATGTTCCCGTAGGAAGCGGGGAGCACGGCCAGCCCTTTATAGGTCAGGGGAGAGTTGGTCTTTACGATGCGGCGCATCACGACCTCGTTCCCCGCGAGCAGGGCGAGGGTGTTGAGCATGTCCATGGGGCGGCCCGATGGGGCGATCACCGGCTCGAAGGCCTCCAGGCGCAGGGAATAACCGGGCATGGCTTCCAGAGGTGTCGTCTCTCCGACGAAGATGCGGTTCCCTTCGCTGCGGATGCCGTCCAGACTCCCCCAGATGAAGGCCGTCAGGACAAGAACGAAGCCGAGGTGGATGAGGTACTCGCCGGTCTTGCGCCAGCGCATCCGCAGGCAGGGCAACCAGTCGAGAAAACAGCACAGAGTGTTCAGCCCTAGCAGCAGGATCAGGGCGGAGACGGCATAAAGCCACCAGGACAGTCCGGGGGCTCCGGCTGCGGTCGAGGAGAACCATTGTCCCAGGGGCATGCTGTCCATGGCGCCGAATACCCGAGGGTTGAAGGGCATGACCAGCGAACCCCCGACCGACAGCAGGGTGGCGGCCGAGGCGAGGACGATGGCCAGCTTCAGGGAGCAGAGCAGGGCCCATGATTTGCGGAGCAGCGATCGGTCGTTCATGCCGGGTTACTCCAGGGGATGGTTGCTCGCAAGGAGCAGGCCGATGCCGAGGTAGGTGAAGAGGACGACCGCGAAGCCGGCGATCGAGAGGAGGGCGTAGCCCGTCCCCTGCCAGCGCCGGACGAACTTGGCGTGGCACATTCCGGCGTAGAAGAGCCAGACGATGAAGGACCAGACCCCTTTGATATTCCAGGAAAAGTAGTATCCCCAGGCGACGTAGGCCCAGATGCTTCCCGAGATCATGCACAGGGTGAAGAGACAGAAGCCGAGGAAGACCGCCTCCTCGTTGAGCTTGCGAAGAAGGGCGGTTTCGGGAAGGAGGGGGCTGCCGACCCGCTTCTGTACCAGGAAAAGAACTCCGAGGGAGAAGGCCATGGCGAAAAAGGCGTAGCCCGAAAAGGAGAAGATGATATGCAGGGTGAACAGGGGGGTGTCCAAAGCCGGGATCAGCGGGGGGAGGGCCGGGTCCCGGGGCAGGGCGCTGCCGAGCAGAAGCAGGTTGAGGAACATGACGAACAGGCCCGCGGCATGAATGCGGTAGCGCAGTTCGAAATAGAGGTAAGTGGCGGCTAGGGACCAGCTGAAGAAGAACTGCGTGGAGAAGAGGTTGGTCACAGGAAGGTATCCAGCGCTGAGCCAGCGCTGGCCGAGGACGACGCTCTGAAGCAGGAACCCGGACACGACCAGGGCGAAGGCGCCGCGCCAGACCCATCGGTTCCGCACTTTCAGGTGGGCCAGGTAAAGGGCGACGGACCCAAGGTAGGCGGCAAAGGCGGCGAAGAGGAGGGGCTGGGCGGTCTGCAGCATGGGGTGTCTTGACTTCTTTCACCGGCACGGGCCGGGTCGGTGGGGGGGCGGCGGAAAAAAGGTTTTGAATAAATTAACACAAAAGGGCCCGGGGGAAAAGGGCGGGGAGTTGTCAACCTTCCGAGGGGGCGAGGTTGACAACTCTTTGGGGGCGTGATAGTTTTTTGCGCCATGACTCAGGATCTGTACAGCATTCGCATGCACGCCACCCGCGGAGGAGCCCATCTTTCCGGGGCAGAAGGGCTTGCCCCTTCTGGGGATCTGGAGTGTTTGGCCGCGGCCCTGGTGCGCCGCGCCCTGGAACATCCCCGGGGGCGGGCCGATGCCGTTCGCCTTTCTGTCGACGCCGTTGAGGCGGCCGAGGTGCGCACCGGACGGCTTCCCGACCTGACCACAATAGTGGTAGAGGACTGGCGGCAGGGGCGCGAGGCCGCCCTATACTTTCTGGCCGAGGCGGGGGTGTCCACCGGTGCCGCCGAGCAGGCTGTCGCCACCCTGGCCGCCGGCGCTGCGCCGGGGGGGGAGAGCATGCGCGGCGCGATGCTGGTGGACGCCCATTCCGGGGACCGCCTCGAGCCGGACCCGGCCAGGGGGGTGCGGGCCAGCCGCATGGGCCTTTCCCGGGACGCCGAGCGGCAGTTGCGCCGGGTCCTTGGGCCTCTCGGCCTGGACAACGAGCACGTGCGGGAGGCGATGGTGCTGGCGGCCAAGGTTCTCTCCGCCCCGGGGATTGTCGCCGAACTCTGCTGGTCCGACGACCCGGACTACACCGCTGGCTACGTGGCGTCTCCGGCCCTGGGGTACGTCCGCTTTCCCCATCTCAAGCCGAAGGGGGAGGAGCGCGGCGGGCGGGCCATTTTCCTGCGACGAGAGGGCTCGGGCTTGGATGCGGTCATCGCCTCTCTCGAGTCCTCGGCCCTGCTTGTCGACGGGATGGGCGAATTTCACCCGCAGAGGGTCTGGAAGGGATGAGTATGGAAGACTGGAGGCGCCAACTGGAAGAGCTGCGCGGTCGGGGGATGCTGCGCACCCTGCGCACCGTCGAAAGCCCGCAGGGCCCCCGGGTCGTTCTGGAGGGGCGCGAGGTCCTGCTGCTCTGCTCCAACGATTACCTTGGCCTGGCCAGTCACCCCGCCCTGGTGGAGGCCGCCCTGAGTGCCACATCCCGATTTGGCGCCGGCAGCGGGGCCAGCCGCCTGGTCTCCGGCACCATGTCCTCCCACGCCCTTCTGGAGGAGCGCCTCGCCGCTTTCAAAGGGACCGAGGCGGCCCTGCTCTTCAATTCCGGCTATGCAGCCAACACGGGAATCCTGCAGGGGCTCTTCGGCCCCGACGACCTGATCTTTTCCGACGCGCTCAACCACGCCTCCATCATCGACGGATGTCGGCTGAGCCGGGCCCGGGTTCTCGCCTATCCCCACCGCGACGTGAAGGCTCTGGAGGGGCTCATGGAGGCCGAGGCTTCGAGGCGCAAGGGACGCTGGCTGATCGTGACCGACGGGGTCTTCAGCATGGACGGAGATCTCGCCCCCCTTCCCGAACTGGTGCGCCTGAAGGAGCGCCATGACGCCCTGCTCATGGTGGACGATGCCCATGCCACCGGCGTGCTGGGGGAGGGCGGCCGGGGCACGGCCGAGCACTTGGGATGCCTCGGCGCGGTCGACCTGCACATGGGAACCCTCGGCAAGGCCCTCGGCTGTTTCGGGGCCTACCTCGCGGCCGGGCGAACGGTCATAGACACCCTGGTCAACCGCAGCCGTCCCTTTATCTTTTCGACGAGCCTGCCGCCTGCGGCCCCGGCGGCCGCTTATGCCGCTCTGGATATCGTCGAAGGGGCCGAAGGGGCCCGGCTGCGCCGGAGCCTGGAGGGCAACCGCGCCCTCTTTGCCGGACGGCTCGAAGGGCATGGGCTCGATCTTCTCGGCAGTCGAAGCCAGATCGTCACTGTTCTCACCGGGGAGCCGGAGCCGACCATGACGGCCACCGAGCGACTGCTGGAGGCCGGAGTGTTCGTTCAGGGCATTCGGCCCCCCACCGTTGCCGAGGGCAAGTGCCGCCTTCGGGCCACGGTTATGGCGACCCACAGGCCCGAGGATCTGCTTCGGGCGGCCGACGGCATCCTGGCGGCACTCGGCGAAGGGACGGCGTGATGCGGTACCGATTGCCCGACGGCCGCCTGCTCGCCTACCGGGAGGCCGGCGCCGGTCCGCCGCTGGTCCTGCTCCATGGCTGGGCCATGTCCTCGGCGGTCTTCGGCGAAGCCCTGGAGGAGTTCGCTGACCGATTCCGGGTACTGGTACCCGACCTGCCGGGACACGGCGCGTCGGACCCAGGAACCGACTGCTCCCCAGAGGGGTTCGCCCGGTACCTCGCCGCCTGGATAGAAGGGCTCGGCCTTCAGGGGGCGGCACTGGTCGGATGGTCGCTGGGGGGGCAGGTGTTGCTGAAACTCTATCCCGCCGTGGCCTGTCGGGTGGAAAGGGTGATCCTGGCCAGCAGTACCCCTCGCTTTACCGCCGGCCGCGGCTGGGAGGCGGGGTTGCCGCCGGGGCAGGTGAAGTCCATGGCCCGCAACCTGAAGCGCCGCTTTCGGGAAACGATCGAGGAGTTTTTCGCCCTGCAGTTCCAGGGGGAGGATTTCCCCCCCGGGCGATACGGCGAGATCGTCGATTTTGCCCTGCGGTCCGCCCGACCGCCCCGGCCAGAGGCTGCCATGGCCGCCCTCGAGGGGCTGGCCGGCGGCGATCTGAGGGGGGCGGTGGCGGAGGTCGGATGTCCGGCCCTGGTGGTGCACGGGGCGTTGGACCGCATCATCCCTGCGGATGCGGGACGCTGTCTGGCCGAGCATCTTCCCGGGGGGCGCCTCGTCCTGCTCCCAGATGCGGGGCACGCACCCTTTTTGAGCCACCCGCGCCAAAGCTTCGGCCTGTGGCGGAAGTTCCTGTCGTGAGAGGCGACCGGGTGGATATCGGCACCGTGCGTCGGCACTTCTCTTCCCATGCCCGGGAGTACGACCTCCATGCGGTCGTACAGAAGCGGGTGGCGTCGCGCCTTGTCGAACTGATCGGCGAAAGCGGGGTCGGTCCCGGACCGGCCCTCGACGTGGGGACCGGCACGGGGGATTTGGACCGCCGCCTGCTCCGGAGTTGTCCCGGCCTTGATCTTGTGATTTCCGACCTTTCCCACGGCATGACCTGCCACGCTGCGGCGGCTCTGGCCGGATCCGCCGCGGTCGATGCCGACGCCCAGGCCCTTCCCTTCAGGACCGGATCCTTTTCCCTTCTGCTGTCAGCTTCCGTTTACCAGTGGGTGAATGATCTGCCCGGGGCGTTCGCAGAAGGAAGTCGGGTGCTCGCCCCCGTGGGACGGTTCGCCTTCGCCCTGTTCGGGGACGGGACCCTGAAAGAACTCAAGGAGGCCCATCGCCTGGCGCTGGCCGAAACCGGAGGGCGCCGTGTCTCCCACGTCCAGGAGTTCCCGGGGCTGGCGGAGGTTCGCCGGGCCATGGGGACGGCGGGGTTTTCATCCATTCATGCTTTCGCCGAAGACGAGGTCGAGTCCCACCGCGACGTTCCCTCCCTGCTTCGCTGCCTGAAGGGCATCGGGGCCGCCAACGCTTCCGCCCATCGCCCCCCAGGCCTGGCTCCGCGCCGGGTCATCTCCCGCATGATGGCACTTTACGCCGAGCGTTACGCCCGGGACGGCCGCATTCCCGCCACCTACCGGGTCATCTACGGCCTGGCCAGCAAGCCCGGCGGAGCACTCCTTCGCGGTTCTTGAAACTCCTCCCTCTCCCGCTATACTGGGGGAAAATATCATTAAAGAGGAGGGCTTCATGCCGCTAGTTATTGTCAAGACCGTGGAAGGGGCGAGCAACGAAACGAAAAGCCGGCTTGTCGCGAGGATGACGGAGGTGGTCACCGAGGTTCTGGGCAAGAACCCGGAGACGACTCACGTGATTATCGAGGAGGTTCCCGCAGAGAACTGGGGGTTGAGGGGCAAGACGGTGGCCAATATCCGCGACGGGAAATAGCAGGCGAGCGCCTCGCGGCAGGGTCTGGTCAGGAGATTTGGGTCAGAGGAGTTGCAGGACCGCGCACTTGAGGTATTCGGTCTCCGGGCAGCTCAGAAGCACGGGATGGTCATAGGCCTGGCCCCGGATTTCCAGCAGGCGCACTCCGCGTCCGGCTTGGCCGGCGGCCTGGCGCAGCATGTCGATGAACGCTTCGCGCTGTAGGTGATGGGAGCAGGTGCAGGTGAAGAGGAAACCGCCCGGTTCCACCAGGTTCATGGCCCGACGGTTGACTGTGAGGTAGCCGCGCAGGGCCTCGGGAAGTTTTTTCCTGCTTTTCACAAAGGCGGGAGGGTCGAGGACGACGGTGCCGAAGCGCTCCCCGCTTCGCTCCTTTTCCCTCAGCAATTCGAACACATCGGCCTTGGCAAAGGAGCATCGCTCCTCCACTCCGTTGAGGCGCGCATTCTCCTCGGCAAGGGCAAGGGCCGTTCTCGAAATGTCCACTCCGGTGACATCACTGGCCCCGAAACGGGCGGCATGGAGCGACCAGCTTCCCGAGTAGCAGAACAGGTCGAGGACCCGTTTCCCTTCGACCCTGCCCCGCAGGGCCAGGTGATTCTCCTTCTGGTCCAGGAAGTGCCCGGTCTTCTGCCCCTCTCCGACATCGACCCGAAAGTCCAGACAGTTCTCCGTGACGACCAGTCGGTCGGGGAGCTGGCCCGTCAGCAGTTCCACCTGCCGGGGGAGTCCTTCCAGTTCCCGAACTCCCACATCGTTGCGGGCGATGACCGCCGCGGGGGAAAAGAGTTCGTCCAGAGCCTCGAGGATCAGGTTCCGGCGCCGGTCCATGCCTGCGGTGAGCAACTGCACAGATAGGACCTCGCCGTAGCGGTCGATCACCAGGCCCGGCAACCCATCCGCCTCACCGTGGACCAGGCGCACGGCGTTCAGTTTACCGTATACGCTGGTGCGGTAGTCCCGGGCCCGGGAGATGCGCTGGCGGAAAAAGGCGGCTGTGTCGATCGATTCGCTCTCCCGCGACAGGATGCGGGCGGCGATGAGAGAGTGGGGATTGTAATAGGCGGTTCCGAGGAATTCTCCGCGGTGGGCGTAGACCTCAACGGCCTCGCCGGGGGGGGGCGTTCCGTCGATGAGAGATATCTCGTTGCTGAAGACCCAGGGATGCCCACCCCGGACCCGGCGGTCGCGTCCCGGGCGGAGGGTGAGTCGGGTCATTTGCAGGGGCCGGCCTCGAACAGGGCGCCTACGATGCGTCGGGCTTCATCGGAGGTGACCTGGTAAAAGACCTCCACGCCTTCTCGGCGGCCTTCGATGATTCCCTTGTTCTTTAACAGGGCCAAGTGCTGGGATACTGTGGCCTGAGGGAGCTCCAGGCACTCCCAGATTTTCTTCACGTTGCAGCTCTGGGACATAAGGCCGCCGACGATTTTCAGCCGAACGGGGTGCCCGAGCACCTTGAGGATTTCAGCCTCGCGCTCATAGCTGCACATCTTATCGAATTCCATCTTTTCCATTGCCAACTTCTCCCACACCCCTTCGATTATTAATAAAATATATGGATATTAATTGCGCGGGCTCGGGTTTGTCAAGGTCAAAGGCCAACATGTCAAAGACCGTTGCTGATTGGCCGGATCGGATTTTTCGGCTCGACTTCCCAGAATGCAGGTATTAAACTGCGTTTCGGAAATCTTTTTACTCACTCTCCATGGGCTTCCTGCCCGGGGGCTACAGGACAGAATATATCATGGTTCTTGCCGTACTGCTCTTTTTTGCCGGCCTCTTTCTCCTTTACTACGGCGCCGAGTATCTCATCACCGGCAGCTCACGCCTCGCTCTGTCCTACGGAGTCCGGCCCCTGGTCATCGGCATGACCATCGTCGCCTTTGCCACCAGCATGCCGGAGATGATGGTTTCGTTGTTCGCCGCCGTTCGCGGGTCTTCGGATATCGCCGCGGGGAACATTATCGGCTCCAACGTGGCCAACATCGGCCTGATTCTCGGGGTCGCCGCTCTTATCGCCCCCCTGAGCGTTCCCGCCGGCACCCTGAAGCGGGAGGTTCCGTACATGATCGGGGCCTCCGTACTGCTTTATCTCCTTTCCATCGACGGCCGGCTCAGTTTCGGCAACGGCTTGGTTTTGTTTCTGTTCCTTCTCGTTTTTCTCGTTTATTGCCTGCGCAATGCCCGGGAGATGGGCCTGGAGAAGGAGGCCCCTCCCGAGGTGGTGGCCCGGGAGAGCCAGGCCCGGGCGAAGGATGTGGTGTTCATCATCGTGGGGATCGTCGGGCTGGGGGTGGGGGCCGAACTCATGGTCCGGTCCGCGCTGACCATCGGGCGTGCGCTGGGCATCTCCGAGCTGGTGCTCGGCATGTCGGTGGTCGCCCTCGGTACCAGCCTGCCGGAGCTGGCCGCCTCGCTTATGAGCGCCTGGAAAGGGGAGATGGACATCAGCATCGGTAACGTCATCGGCAGCAACATCTTTAACATCCTGTTCGTGCTGGGGGTCTGCCCCATGGTCCGCCCCTTGACCGTCGACCCCTCCGTGTTAGGCTTCCAGTACCCGGTCATGCTGCTGTTAAGCGTGGCTTTGATTCCCCTGGCGTACAAGCGCCTGGTTCTGGACCGGCCGCGGGGCGCGGTATTGCTGGGAGGCTACCTGCTCTTCATCCTGTTGCTGTTTCGATGACATTCTCGATCCTGACACGATGCCTTGTTCTGCTCTTTGCGGCCCTTTTGCTGGCTGCACCTGCGGCCGCGGAGACGCAACCGGCAGAGATTCCCCAGGGCCCCGCATCCCTGGAATCCCTGGTGGGGGAGTCCCTGAGCTACGACATTGCCTTTCTCTGGTTTGACCGGCTCGCCAAAGGGCGCCTTTCCTTCTCCGCCGCGGAGGAGCCCAACACCTATCGGGCGGTTCTCGAAGCCCGGACCCTGGGAGTGGCCGCCTGGCTGACCCGGGACCAGGTCCAGCGCTACGTCTCCCTCATGGAGTTGACCCCGGAGGGGCGCCTGCGCCCCCTCGTTTATGAATCCCACGTCATCAAGAAGAAGAAAAAAAAGCGCATCGACCGCGTAAAGAAGTACACCTTCGACTACGAGGGCCAAGAGATCGGCTATCAGCAGTTCCGCAAGGGCAAGCTCGCCAAAGAGAAGACCTTCCCCTTGCCGGACGACAAAGATGTACAGTACATTCTGACCGCGTTCTTCAACTTCCGCATCGGGGTGTACGGACCCGTCGAGGCCGGCGGGCGCTATGTGATTCCCACCATGCGTCGCCAGGAGGTCTCGGAAATCGTCATTGAGATGCTCCGTCCCGAGCTGTGGCGGGACCACCGTTTCTTCCCCCGGGGAGGGCTGCTCGGTCAGGTGACGGTCGATCCCGAGGTGTTCGACACGGGTGGCGGTTCGGTATTCGTCTGGTTCGACGCCAAAGGGCGGCCGGCCCGCGGGATCGTCGAGAATATCATCGGCCTGGGGGATGTCAGAGGAAAACTGCGGCGATGAAGGGAGTGCCGGCTCAGGCGGAAATTTCGTCCAGAAGACTTTCCAGTCCCCGTGCGTCGGTGACCGGCTTCTGACAGCTCTGCTCTCGGCACAAGAAGGCGGCGGCGCGACCATCTGACGGCTCCTTGCCCCGAACCAGGGGGGAGAGGGCCTCCAGGCACCGGTCTCCGGGGCGGTATAGCAGCACTTCCGTGTGGGGCAGAAATCTCCCCCGCAGAACCTGCAGCAGATGATCCGGCGGTTCGCCTCCGGGTGCGGCGACCACCACGACCTCGCTCTTCGGGCCCAGGGCATAATCGAGGGCGATCAGGGTTTGGGAGTAGGCTGCCGGGTGGCGGACCACTTGGGGGAGGAGGGAGCCGAGGAGCCTCTCCCCCTTTTTCTCAAGGCCGGAATCGCCGCAGAGGCGCCCCAACCTCAGCAGGCTCAGGCAGGCCAGCGAGGCCCCCGAGGGAAGGGCGCCGTCCTGGCTGGAGCGGCCTCGTACCAGGGCCGTCTCCGCATCGCGGCCTGTATCGAAGTATCCCCCTCTGTCATCGCTGAAGAGTTCATCCATCTCCCCCGCCAGGGAAAGGGCCTGCTCCAGGCGCCGGGGGACGAACCCGGCCTGGTACAGCTCCAGCAGGCCGTGGAGGAGAAAGGCGTAATCCTCCAGGAAGGCGGGGATGGCCGCTTCCCCGAGGCGATAGCGGCGCAGGAGACGGCCGCTTTCGCTGCGCATCCGCGCCAGGAGAAAATCGGCGGTTCGGGCCGCGGCCTCGACCGCCTCCGGGTCGCCGAGGACAGCCCCGCCCCGGGCCAGGGCGGCTATGGCGAGGCCGTTCCAGCCGGTCAGGATCTTGTCGTCGCGGTGGGGACGGACGCGATTCTGCCGGGCTTCGAAGAGGGCCCGGCGTCCCTCGGCCAGAGCCGCTTCCAACGCCCCGGGCTCGATCCCCTCCTTCTCTGCAAGGTCCTTTATTTCCCCGGCCCGGTGGGGGATGCTTTTTCCCTCCAGGTGGCCCGCTTCGCAGATGCCGTAGCCGCGGCAGAACAGTCCCCCCGCCTCCTTCCCCAGCACCTCCTCCACCTCGGCGGGGGTCCACAGGTAGAAGGTCCCTTCCGCCCCTTCCGAATCCGCATCTTCTCCGCAGTAGAACCCTCCTTCCGGGTGGGCCAGCTCACGCAGCAGGTAGTCGAGAACCTCCCGGGCCGCCCGGGCCAGGGCCACATCGCCGCTGGCCTGGAACGCCTCCAGGAAAGCCGGGACGGCGAGGGCCTGGTCGTAGAGCATCTTTTCGAAATGGGGGATCAGCCAGTGCCTATCGACGGCATAGCGGTGAAGGCCACCGCCGAGCTGGTCGAAGATCCCTCCGCGGCGAATGGCGTGCAGGGTCTGCAGGGCCATCTCCAGCGCCCGCTTTTCGCCGCTGCGGCGCCACAGGCGAAGCAGCAGTGAGACGTTGTGCAGGGTCGGGAACTTGGGGGGAGGGCCGAAACCGGCGAAGCGCTCGTCGAAGCCCTCCGAGTACTGTCTAAGGGCCTTGCCGAGAGGGGCTTCGTCCGGTGCCTTCTCCCCGCCGGCTTGGTTGTCGAGCCTGATCAGGGCCCGGCTCGCCTCCTCCCCGGTCTGGAGCAGTCGTACCCGGTCGCTTCTCCAGAGCTGGGTGACCCTTTCCAGCAGTTCGACCAGTCCGATGGCCCCCTGCCGGCTTCTCGGCGGCAGGTAGGTGGCGGCGAAAAACGGTTTTTTGTCGGGCGCCAGCAGAAGGGTGAGGGGCCATCCCCCGCTGCCGGTCATCATCTGGCAGACCGTCATATAGGTGTTGTCCAGATCCGGACGTTCCTCGCGGTCCACCTTGATGGGGATGAAGTCCCGGTTGATGACCGCCGCCACGTCCTTTTCTTCGAAGGACTCCCGCTCCATGACGTGACACCAGTGGCAGGTCGAATAGCCGATGGAGAGAAAGACCGGCTTGTCTTCGGACAAGGCCCGGGCAAAGGCCTCCTCTGTCCAGGGGTGCCAGTCGACCGGATTCTCCGCATGCTGCAGAAGGTAGGGACTTTTGCAGAAGATGAGACGGTTGTAGCGCGGGCCTCCATCCGGGGGCAGGATTTTCGTGTCAACCCGGGAGAGGCGCAGGACGTGATCCTCCCCTTGCTTTCCATCGCCCATGGAACGCCTCCTTTTCGGTCTTTATGTCCTCCGGCTTCGATTCCGTCACGCGGGCGGAGACCGGGGAGGACAAAGCTCCCTCCAGCGCCGAGATGTAGGTGAGGTGGTCTGCCTGGAAAGCGGTCCCTTCCCTGCCCGTGGCACCCCGGCGGCCGGGCCGGCACAATCCATGGTCTTATTCGCTTAACCCTAGCAGGGCAGGAGGGCTTGGCAACCGGGCGGAAAGGACGGGGATGTTCGCGGAGGGGGCGGAAAGATAAAAAAACGCCCCGCGAAAGGAGGGGTCATCACGGGGCAAAATCCTTGGTCAGTTTGCGGGACCAAGGGTACATGGCGCGGATGATAGCCAAAATCAGAAATCGATGCAACCCCGATTTGGTTGGTCAAATTTCATTGATCTGGAGCGAGGAACGCCTCTTTTGACCGACCGTCGAGACGGTGGGCGATGGCCTCGATCTGGTGAGGGAGGGAGCGACAGGCCAGAAGGCATGGGATCTTTTTCGAACCGGGCTGAAGGGAGGGGGGGCGGCGTGGTTTGACATTTATCGATCATCCGGTTCAATTAAAATTACTACCTGAATTGCGGGGGCCAGGGATGGACTTTTCCGGTTACGATACCGAGGGGTTTTTTGACGAGATGTTCGACGGCCAGGGCCGTCCCCGGCCCGGGAGTGAGCCGGTGGTGAAAATCATCGAATCGCTGCCGGGGGACGATCTGGTGCGCCGGCAGAGGGCGGCCGAGCGCGCCCTTATGAATCTCGGCATTACCTTCAACGTCTACGGGGATGACGCCGGAACGGAGCGGATTTTCCCCTTCGACATCGTTCCCCGCATCATTCAGGACAAGGAGTGGGAAACCCTGGAGCGGGGCCTGCGTCAGCGGGTTCGGGCCCTCAACCTCTTTGTCGACGACGTATACCATCAGCAGAAGATCGTTCGGTACAAGGTGGTGCCCGAAGAACTGATCCGCAGCGCCCGCGGGTTTCGCCCCGCCTGCGCGGGCCTGGATCCGCCGCAGGGGATCTGGTGCCATATCAGCGGGATCGACCTGGTCCGCGACCGGGACGGTCAGTTTTACGTGCTGGAGGACAATCTGCGCTGCCCCTCCGGCGTCTCCTACGTCCTCGAGAACCGGATGGTCATGAAGCAGACCTTCCCAAGGGTTTTCGAGGCCTGCCGGGTCAATCCGGTGGTCGATTTCCCCAGCCGCCTGCTCGACATGCTCCAGTTTCTCGCCCCCCGGGGAAGGCGGGAGCCGGTGGCCGCTCTCTGGACGCCGGGGTCCCACAATTCGGCCTACTTCGAACATTCTTTTCTGGCCCAGCAGATGGGGGTGCAACTGGTGGAGGGGAGGGACCTGCTGGTGGCCGAGGGGCGGGTCATGATGCGAACGACTCGGGGGGTCGAGCAGGTCGATGTCCTGTACCGTCGGCTCGACGACGATTTCATCGACCCCCGCGCTTTCCGGTCGGACTCTCTGCTCGGGGTCCCCGGCCTGATGGATGCTTACCGGGCGGGGCAGGTGGCCCTGGCCAACGCTCCAGGGACGGGGGTCGCCGACGACAAGGCGGTCTATCCTTATGTGCCGCGCATCATCCGATACTACCTGGGGGAGGATCCGATTCTGCCCAACGTGCCGACTTTCAGCTGCTGGGTCAAGGAAGAGTTGGACCACGTTCTGGGCCACCTCGATCAGCTGGTCGTCAAGGCCGTCAACGAATCGGGGGGCTACGGCATGCTCATCGGCCCCCATTCCAGTGCGCAAGAGCGGGCCGAGTTCGCCGATCGCATCCGCAGCGCTCCCCGCGACTATATCGCCCAACCCACCCTGTCCCTGTCCCGGATGCCGGTCCTGGTTGACGAGCACTTCGAAGGGCGCCATGTCGATTTGCGGCCCTATATCCTGTACGGGGAGGAGATCTACGTTCTGCCCGGGGGATTGTCGAGGGTCGCCCTGAAGAAGGGCTCCCTGGTGGTCAATTCCTCGCAGGGAGGGGGCAGCAAAGACACCTGGGTGGTCCATGCCGATCACGACACCCCCACGGGGGAAGCGCTGGAGCCGGGAGGAAAGGCGGGGTCGGGATGCTGAGCCGGGTGGCCAATTCCATCTACTGGCTCAATCGCTACGTCGAGCGGGCCGAAAACGTGGCCCGATTCATCGATGCCAATTTTCAGATGATTCTCGACCTGCCCCTGGGGGAGGAGGAGCAGTGGAAGCCCCTTGTCACCACCACCGGGGACGAGGAGCTATTCTCCAGGTGCTACGGCGAGCCGACCCGGGAGAATGTCATCCGGTTCCTCACCTTCGACGAGGGCAACCCCAACTCCATCCTCTCCTGCCTGCGGGCGGCCAGGGAGAATGCCCGCTCCATCAGGGAGTACCTCAGTTCCGAGATGTGGCAGCAGGTCAACACCTTCTACCTCGCCGTCAAGGAGGCCGATCCGGCCGGTCAGGCCCTCGATCTGTCCCACGCATTTCTGGACCAGGTCATGACCGACAGCCATCTCTTCGTGGGGGTCACCGAATCGACCATGTCCCACGGAGAGGGCTGGCACTTCGGCCGCTTGGGCCGCATGCTGGAACGTGCCGACAAGACCTCCCGCATCCTCGACGTCAAGTATTACGTCCTGCTGCCCTCGGTCGATTACGTCGGGACCTCCCTCGACAACATTCTTTGGGCGGCACTGCTGCGATCGGCCAGCGCCTTCGAAATGTACCGCCAGCGCTTCGGGCGCATCAGCCCGGAGCGCATCGTCGAGTTTCTGGTCCTCGACAACACCTTCCCCCGGGCTATCCATTTCTGCCTGGCCATGGCCGAGACGTCGCTGCACAAAATTACCGGTTCGCCCCGCGGTTCTTTCGGCAACCGGGCGGAACAGGCCCTGGGGCGCTTGCTGGCCGAATTCGACTACACCCGAACGGAGGAGGTCCTGTCCGGGGGGCTGCACGAGTTTCTCGAAGCGACCCAGGAGCGACTCAACCATGTCGGTGCGGCCGTCGAGGATACATTTTTCGGCCTTCCGCCTGCTGCGGAAGGCTTCAACTCCAACATCGAGGAGTAGCTGCCATGACATTCTGTCTGGGCATGCGTCAGAGGGACGGGCTGGTGGGGATCGCCGATACCCGGATCATTTCGGGGCACGAAACCATCACGGCCAAGAAGATTTCGATTTTTCAACAGGGGAACAACGCCATGTTCCTCATGACCTCCGGCCTGCGCTCGGCCCGCGATAAGGCGCTGGTCTATTTCGAAGAGGTGCTGGCCGAGCGGGAAGAGCCTTTTGACCGGCTTTACAAGGCCGTCAACTCCCTGGCCGAACAGATCCGCAAAGTCGCCCGGGAGGACAAGAAACACCTGGCCGAGGCCGGCCTCTCATTCAATATTCACAGTCTCGTCGGGGGGCAGATGTCGGCAGACCAGGAGCCCAAGCTCTTTTTGCTCTATCCCCCTGGGAACTGGGTGGAGATCGGCCGGGGAACCCCCTACCAGATCGTCGGCGCTTCGGGGTACGGCAAGCCGGTCCTCGACCGCACCCTGCACCACGAGGACCCTCTCAACTTCGCCCTCACGGTCGGGATGCTGGCCTTCGATTCGACCCGCATCAGCGCTTCCGACGTCGACTTCCCCGTCGATGTGGTCCTCTATCTAAGAGACACGTTTCGGATCGTGGAACACCGCTTCGAAAAAGAGGAATTGGAGGAGATCTCCACCTGGTGGATGGAGCGCCTGCGCCTGTCGATCCAGGAATTACCCAGCGAATGGATAGAACGGGCCATGTCGAAGCTCAGCACGGCCGAAAACAACATTTCCCCGCGGGATTTCTGTCCCCGTGGAGATTGAGGGACTCCGATGCGTTTTCGGGTCCATCATGTCACCCGCTATCTTTACAGCAGGCCGGTCTTCCTCGAACCGCACATCGTTCGCCTGCGGCCGCGTGAAGACCCCCTTCAGCGCCTATTGCATTTTGATATGGAGCTCCTGCCCCGGCCGGTTGGTCTGGTCCAGGGGCTCGGCCCGGAGGGCAGCCCCCTGGCCCAGGCCTGGTTCGAGGGACTGACCGAAAGCCTGGAGATCCGGACCCGGTTCGAGGCGCAGACGCTCTGCACCAATCCCTTCGATTTCCTTCTCGCCGACCCAGCGGTTGCCTCCCTGCCGGCATCCTATCCCCCCGCTCTGCGGAAATCACTCTCCGGATGCCTGGAGGGCGGGGGAGGGACTCCCGAGGTCGCAGACTTCGCCCGGGCCGTGTGCCGTGAGGCGGGCGGGGGGACGCTTCCGTTTCTGGTCGGTCTCGCCGGGCGGATCTATGAGAGTTTCCGGGTCGTGTTGCGCCACGAGGGTCCTCCTCATCCTCCGGAGAAAACCCTGGCCCTGCGGCAGGGATCCTGCCGGGACCTGGCCGTCCTGTTCATCGCCGCCTGCCGCTGCCAGGGCCTCGCGGCCCGCTTTGTCAGCGGTTACCAGCAGGGAGATGCCGACAGCCGGGAGCGTCCCATGCACGCCTGGGCAGAAGTCTTTCTGCCTGGCGGGGGGTGGCGAGGCTTTGATCCCACCCACGGCATGGCGGTGGCCGAAGGCCATCTCGCCCTCACTGCCAGCCACGAGCCCCTTGAGGCTTCGCCGGTCAGCGGAACCATTCGGGGAAACGGTTCAGAAGCCCGGATGGAGTACCGGATCGAGCTAGCCGTGGAGCCATAAATGGCAGCCCGGACCACTGAAGGGGCACTCCCGATCATGAAGGTGATAACCCATCCTTACACCGAGAAGCAGTGGCGGACCATCGATGCCCTAGGAGAGGCCGTAGATCGGCGCCTTGCGGCCCTGAAGGCGGGCTTGACCATGGGGGGGGAGCCGACTTTCGTCTGCCGGGAGCGGCCGGAGGCCGCCGAGTGGCGGACCGACGCTTTGGGGGAGGGAAAGAGGGGCAAGGCCGAGCGGCGTCTGCTGCGCCTGAAGGAGCGGTTGCCCCCCGGCGGCCTCCTGCACTACGGGGTGGGAAAATGGTATCCTGGGGAGGCTTGGCCGCGCTGGGCCCTCGGTTATTACTGGCGGCAGGACGGAGTGCCGGTGTGGCGAAGGCCGGACCTCCTTTCCCCCGAAGGGGATACAAGGTCGATCGGCCCGGGGGAGGGCAGGGGGTTAATCCGGAGACTGGCGGAGAACCTGGCGGTTAATCCGGCCCGTATCCTGGAGATTTTCCAGGGCCCTGAGCGACAGGGAGTGCTACCGGTTTCGGCGGGGTTCGTGCTGCCCCTGCTGCGGGTCGACAGCGGCGGCGGCCGCCGCTGGGCGAGTTGCTCCTGGGCTTTGCCTCCGGGGCCCTTGCTGGCCCGGCCCGGCGATGCCCCACTCGGCCTGCGCCTGCCCCTGGCTGACATGGAGTGGCCGGAGGCCGACGGCCTCCTGAGTGAAGCGGGGGAGGGTTCGCCGGTTCCCGCACCCGGCCTCCGAGAAGAGGGCGGGTATGTTGAGGGGGAGCCAGGCACCATTCGCGTCGCCCTGGCCGTGGAGGCGCTGGAGGGGGCGTTGGAGGTCTTTCTCCCGCCGGTCGGAACCCTGGAAGGCTTTCTCCACCTTGTAGAGGCAGTGGAGCAGACCGCCGGGGAACTGGATTCTCCGGTCCGGCTCGGGGGATATCCTCCCCCGATCGATCCAGCCCTGAGCAGGCTCGGGCTGGTGCCTGACCCCGGGGTTCTGGAGGTCAACCTTCCTCCGGCAAGGTCCTGGGTTGAAATTAGGGAGATGGTGCAGGTCGTTTATCGGGAGGCCGAGGCCTGCCATCTCGACGCCTTCAAGTTTCAGAGGGACGGTCGCATCGTCGGCACCGGAGGGGGCAGCCATCTGACCCTTGGCGGCGGAACGGCCCTGGAGAGCCCCTTTTCCCGTCGCCCGGATCTGCTCCGAAGTTTCCTGTCTTACTGGCAGAACCACCCCGGCCTCTCCTACGGGTTTTCGGGTCTCTTCGTGGGACCGACCAGTCAGACCCCGAGGGTGGACGAGGCGCGTCACGAAAGCCTCTACGAACTGGAACTGGCATTTTTGCAATTGGAAAGAGGAGATGACCTTTCGCCCGAGGGACTGGATCGGGTGTTTCGCCACATTCTGGTGGACCTGACCGGCAACAGCCACCGGGCCGAATTCTGCATCGACAAACTGTTTCCGGCGGACAACCCGGCAGGTCGGCTCGGGCTCCTTGAGTTGCGCTGCCTGGAGATGCCCCCCCACCCCCGCATGAGCCTCGCATTGGCACTGCTGGTTCGCTCTCTGTTAGCCTGGTTCTTGAGTCAGCCCTTCCAGGGCCCCTTGGTGAGGTGGGGAACGGCCCTTCACGACCGCTTCGCCCTTCCTCATTTCATAGCCGCCGACCTGGCCCGGGTGGCGAAGGATCTCCGGCAGGCGGGTTATCCCTATCAGGATGAATGGCTGCAGCCTTTTCTCGATTTCCGTTTTCCGCACTGCGGCACCATGAGCCTGCCGGAAGCCGAACTGGAACTGCGACAGGCCCTTGAGCCTTGGCCGGTGCTGGGCCCTGCGGCCCACAGCGGGGCAGCGTCGCGCCCGGTCGATTCCTCTTGCGAGAGGCTTCAGGCGCGTCTGCGCTGCGCGGAGGGGCACCCTTTGGCCCTGCTCTGCAACGAACATCGGGTGCCCCTTGCGGCCACGGGGGTGGAGGGAGAGTCCGTCGGGGGGGTCCGGTTCAAGGCGTGGCCGCTGGTCGACGCCCTTCATCCCGGGATTGAACCGCATGTGCCTCTGCTTTTCGAGGTCGTTCATTCCGGCTCGGGAAAAGTTTTGGGAAGCTTCGAGTACCACGTCGGCCGACCCGGCAGAGGTGACTACCCCGATCTGCCGGAGGGGCCGCGGGAGGCCGAGCGGCGCTGGGCAGAGAGGGTGGTTCTCCGCGAGAGAGGCGGCCCTTACCGACCTCCATCGTCACCGGAGGGTCATCCGGCCTGCCCTTATACGCTCGATTTGCGACAAAAAAAAGGGGGCCGCAAGTGCGGCCCCCTCGGGTCTTGCCAGGACTAGTTCGGTCCTGTTTACTTCACGTGGCAACCTTTGCACCCGGTGGGGCCGCCTTCTTTCTTATGGCAGCCTTTGCACTGCTTGTGGAAGGCGTCTTTGGCCTTGGGAGCGGCAGCGTCCACACCGTGGCAGCTCTTGCAGGAGCCCTTGTCAACACCGTTGTGGTGGCAGGCGGTGCAGTCGGCCACTTTGCCCTGGTGGACGGTGTGATCGAAGGTGATGGTCCCCATCTTGGTCTCGTACTTGACTTCGGCGGGGGGGTCGGTGGCGAAAGCGGCCAGGGAACCGGCGGCCACGAAGGCCACGACCATCAGGATGGTGATAAAACGCTTCATCTTTTTCTCCTCCTTCTAAAAAGGGATCTGGGGCGGATGGGTCCGCCATGCTTGGGTAGACTCTAATCGAACCTGGCTCGCTCTGCATCAGATATCAGGTCCAATGCCACCCGATGTCGGGGTGAATGGTAAAGAATTCAATGAAATACAATGGCCCGTGTCGGGTCTTTTCAGCGTCGATCCGGGGTGGCTTTTGCTGTTTACACCATTGTGGGATGTCTGTTAGACTCTGGCGAATTTTACCTGGAGACCCGATTCATGGAGCCTGAACTTCCTCCCACAGTCTGCCTCGACGGCGCCGAGATCCGTCGGCAACGCGAGGCGAAAAAGCTGACCCAACTCTATGTGGCGAAGGTGGTCGGAGTGACCACTGATACGATTTCCCGCTGGGAGAACAATCGCTACCCTTCGGTCAAAAGAGAAAACGCCATCCGCCTTGCCGAGGCCCTGGAGGCCTCTGTTGAAAATATCCTGCGCAGGGAACCCGAGGAGACCGCCGCCGAGGCGCCCCGGCCCAAGGAAAAGGCGAGGTTTCCCTTTTCCCCCTGGCAGGTTTTTGGCCTCGGCGCACTCCTGCTCGTTCTGGCGGCGGGGGCACTCTTCTTCCGGAAGGGGGAGGTTCCCCAGGCCGGGGTCCTGGCCGAGCGCTTTTTGCCTCAATACGCGGCCCCGGGCAGCCTGATTCCCGTGCGTGTCCGGCTGGAGACCGAAGACCAGGTCAAGGGGTTCATCCTTCGGGAGCACTTCCCCGCGGGGTGGAAGCTGATCGAAGCCACCCCCCCGGCTTCCAGCCTGGACAACGAGGCGGGCACTGTGCGTTGGATCGTCAAGCCTGGCGAGGAGAGGCCCCTTATCGTCTATCTTCTGAAAGTCTCCTCCGGGGCCGAACTTGACCTGGATGCCGAGTTCCGGGGAGAGGTGGTGGCCAATCCCAATGGCAGCAGCGCGCCTGCACAGGTGGAGGGCATGAGTCTCCTTCGCACCGCCCCCTACCTTTGGGCCGATTTGAACGGCGACAGCGTGGTCGATGACAGTGAAATGCTGCAGGCCTCCGATACCGTGGACGAAATGAAGGGGGTCCATCTCGACTGGAAGCTGCTGGAGAGCATCTGGGATGCCGGAAGCTACAGTTGGGTACAAAAGAAACAGCGCTTCGTGCCGGTGAAACCCCCGCTCCCCGAATCGTCCCCCTGATCGTTACTTTTTCACATTCCCCCCAGGTCGGCGACCAGTTCCCGCAGGGTGCTCCCGTTGACGAAGCTCCTGAGGTTGGCGGTGCTGTAGGGCGTTCGGTTCATGATTCCTCCTGTTGCATTCATCTGCATCTGCGGCCGGGCGGTATGGGAAAAGTTTTTTCAGGCAACCTGGAAATGTCAATAATTAAAACATGATGAAGGCGGTCGTGTTTTTACGCTCCATCAAATTGTCGTCAATTAAATATATCGGCGATATCGCTTTTGAAACGCCCGTCGCAAAAACCTTTTGACAAGTGTCCGAGCGATTCTTTAGGATAAGCGGGATTTTACCTCTAAAGGATTTTCCCGCCCATGGATAAAGCCCTCGAATTACTGCAAGACGACCTGATCAAGGTGGAGGCCCAGTTCAAGAAGGATCTGGACTCGGAAGTTCTCCTGATCCGCAAGGTGGGGGAGTATGTTCTCGCCAGCGGGGGCAAGCGGATCCGGCCGATGCTGCTGCTCCTCTGCGCCCGGCTCTCCGGATATTCGGGGCAGTATCATATCGGCCTCGCCAGCGTGGTGGAGTTCATCCACACCGCGACCCTGCTTCACGACGATGTGGTGGACAGCGCTGTGATGCGCCGCGGCAACGATTCGGCCAATGCGGTCTGGGGGAATGAAGCCTCGGTCCTGGTCGGGGATTTTCTCTTCGCCAAATCGTTCGCCATCATGGTCAAGGGGGGGGACCTCGGAGTTCTGAAGGTTCTTTCCGAGGCGACCACCAACATGGCCGAGGGTGAGGTGCTGCAGTTGATCAGTACCTGCTACCTGGATATGGACGAGGACCGCTATATCACCGTGGTTCGCAACAAGACCGCGGTCCTGCTTGCCGCCGCCTGCCAGTGCGGGGGCATTCTGGGCAAGGTCTCCAGCGCGCAGGAACAGGCCCTGAGCGATTTCGGCATGGACCTGGGGATCGCCTTTCAGTTCATGGACGACGCGCTCGATTACGTGGCCGAGGAATCGGAGTTCGGCAAGGCCCGGGGGCAGGATCTCGCCGAGGGCAAGATGACTCTGCCCCTGATAGAAGCCCTGCGTCACTGCTCGGGCGAGGATCGCGAACAGGTTGCATCCATCGTGGAAAAGGAGGAGATCAGCGCAGACGACCTCGAGTTCGTGCTCTCCCTGATCGGTCGGCATGACGGCATCGGCCACACCCGGGCCCGCGCCGGGGCCCTCGTGGAACGGGCAAAGGCGCGCCTCGAGGCCTTTCCCCCGTCGCCGGCCAGAGAGGCTCTCTGCGAGGTGGCCGATTTCGTGGTCAGCCGGCGCATGTGATCGCCTGCCCTGTCATTTGACATAATCAGGATTCGTTAAATCGCCCCCTGTGCCGAAATGGTAGAGGGGGCGATTTTCGTTTGGAGCCTGTTTTATGGGAAAACTACCGTGTTCAGGGGGGCGGCTACGGGGTTGGCGCGGAATTTGCTGCTAGATCGACGAACAGGCAACTTGATTTGCCCCTATTCTCGGCAGGCTCGCCATGGAATCTGAAACCCTGGTTCACCAAAGCAATCTCTCCCTCGATGGGGAGGACTATGAGATCCTGGTCTTCTCCCGCCCCGATGGCTCCCACGTGGCCAAGACCTTTTTCGCCACCGAAGATGTCATCATCAACGATGGGGCGTCCCTCGACGAGGCTCTGGACAAGCACCGACGCCTGCTCCCCCTGGCGGTCGACTGCCGGCAGTGTTTCCGCCCTTCCCGGCGCCCCCTCTGATTCTTTGCCGTCTGACGCTCGCAGGTCTCTTTCTCCTGTCGGGGCTTTCCCGGTCTCCTGCCTTCCTGCTATAATCGCCCCATGTTTCGGGTAAATCTGCATAAAAAGGTCCTTTTGGCCTTTTGGGCCCTCTCTCTCATCCCCCTGATTCTTCTGGCCCTCAATTCCCACCATAGTCTGCGGGCGGTTGAGACCCAACTGCTGGGAAGCGCGACCGACGCCCTCGACACACAGGTGGCCGAGGGGCTTGAGCTTCGTGCCCAGATGGTGGCCCGGGATGTGGCGGATTTCCTCCGTTCCGTCGAGGCCGACCTGCGAGACCTCGCACTTCTGCCCCCCCGTGCCGAGGATTATCTTCAGTTCAGCCGCAACCACCGCAAGGTCATCTGGTACCGCGGCGGAACCAACGCGGCCCCGGTGGAAATCCGCGAATCGGTGCCCCTTTATTCCGAACTGGCCTTTGTCGGTCCGGAAGGGCGGGAACGCCTGCGGATCGAGGGCGACAGGGCCCTGGGTGAGCTGCGGGACGTCTCGGATCCGGCGAATACCACCTACCTGCCTGAAACCTACTTCCTGCAGGCCCGCGATCTGCCGCCGGGGCGGAGCTACCTTTCCCGCGTCACCGGCTGGCATGTCAGCAAGGAAGCCCAGCTGCAGGGGGCCTCGACCCCCGAGGAGGCGGTCGAGGGCGAGCACTATCGCGGGGTGGTCCATTTCGCCATGCCGGTTCGCGCGCCCTCCGGGGAACTGCGGGGGGTCGTCGTTCTGTCCCTGGATCACCGGCACCTCATGGAGTTCACCCAGCACATCGCCCTCACCGATGAGCGCTATGTGGTCTTTCCCTCCTACGACAGCGGCAACTACGCTTTCATGTTCGACGACGAGGGCTGGATCATCACCCACCCTAAATTCTGGGACATCCGCGGGCTCGACCGCCGGGGGCGGCTGGTCCCCCCCTATACCGCCGAGTCGGCTCCCGAAGCGGTGGAAAGGGGGGCCATTCCATATAACCTCTTTTATGCCGATTTCATCCATGCCAACTACCCGGTCGCGGCCGAGGCGGTCCTCGGCGGTCAATCGGGTGTCGTCGACGTCACCAACGTGGGTGGATCGAAAAAGATCATGGCCTATGCGCCGATCCGCTATGCCGGGGGGGACTACGGGAAGCGCGGCATCTTCGGGGGGATTACCATCGGGGCCGAGCTTCGGCAGTTCCACAAGCCCGCCCACCAGGCCTCCTCCCTGATCCGCCGGGAATTCACCCGTTTTGTCAGCCAGACCTGGACCCTGATCACGGTGACGGGGCTGATGGTCTTCATCGCCGCTTACCTTCTGGCTCGCAGCATCGCCGGGCCCCTCTCCCAGTTGATCGCGGGCACCAAGGAGATGGCGAGGGGGAAGTTCGCCGCCCAGGTGGAGGTGACCTCCCACGACGAGGTGGGCGACCTGGCTCAGTCCTTCAACGCCATGGCCCAGGAGCTGAACCTGCGGCGCAAGAAGCTGCTCAAGACCCTCCGCGACTTGCGCACCTCGAGGCGCGACATCCTCATGGAGCGCAATTTCAAGGAGACCATCGTCGAAAATATCGAGACGGGCATCCTGACCCTCGACCCCGAAGGCATGGTCACCTCGGTCAACGAACCGGCCTGCCGCATCCTGGGGCTCGAAGCGCATCCCGGGGTCGCTCCTTTCGCCGAGTTGCTCCGCTCCTGGCCGGAGATTCTCGAGGCACTGGAGGGGCAGGGGGAGAGGAAGCGGGGCCGCTGGAGCCGTTACGTCGACCTCCAGCGCAATGCCGGACAGCTCGTCTTCCGGCTCGCGCTGCTGCCCCTGTCTACGGGCGAGGAGGGGGGGCACATCCTGACCGTGGAGGATCTCACAGAGCGGGTCCAGCTTCGACGGCAGATGGAGCGCATGGACCGCCTTGCCTCCCTCGGGCGGCTCTCTGCGGGGATCGCCCACGAGGTCCGCAACCCCCTGACCGGGATCAGCCTCCTGCTGGACGAACTCCATGACCGCCTGCTCAGCAACCCCGGCGATCAGGCCCTGATCCGCAGAGCCCTCGGAGAGATGGAACGTCTCGAGGGGCTGGTCGGGGAATTGCTGAATTTCGCCTCCCAGTCCCAGACCAGTCTGGAGCCGGGGGACGTGAGGCAGGTGCTGGAGGACACTCTTTTTCTGGTCAAGAAGCTGTGCCAGAACGGGGGAGTGAAGCTCGATGTCGACCTGGACGACGCCGTGCCTCCCTTCCCCCTTGACGCAGGCAAGCTCAAGCAGGCTTTTCTCAATCTGTTTACCAACGCCCTGGAGGCGATGTCCGGCGGAGGGACCCTGTCTGTCTCCACCCGCCTCGAGGGCGGCTGGGCCCTGGTGACCGTACGCGACACGGGGGAGGGCATTCCGCCGGAGCGCATCCCCCTGCTCTTTGAGCCCTTTTTCACCTGCAAGGGCGAGGGGACCGGTCTGGGGCTGGCCATCACCCATAATATCGTCTCCGACCACGACGGCCGCATAGAGGTGCAGAGCCTCCCGGGGCAGGGGAGCACCTTCACGCTCCGGTTCCCGGTATAAGGGTCCGTTCCACCGGGTAGCGCTCCCCCTCGTCGCCTCTGCCACTCGAAGCAGGGGCGGTCTCGTCTCCACGCCGCCATTTCCCTTGCCCGGCCTTCCGCCCGCCAGACCGTTCCCTCTCCCATGGCGACTTGTCGTCCCGGCGCCGGGGCCTGGCTGCGACCTCGGGGCAGACCGGGACGCCGGCCTTATAAAACATTGTATGAATAATTGCATTTATGGTAGTTATTCCCTCTGAGATTTCGATTCTTCCGGTCCGGCAGATCGTTCGCCCGGCCCACGGCATGGATATGGAGAGACGGTGTATCAACGGCTTATGGACAGTTTACTTGTCATGAATCGGAGAGGATCCCCGGACTGGCCCCCTTTGCGGCCGCTCCTGTTCCTTCTCCGGCTGCTGGTCTTTTTGCTGGCCCTGTCCTGTTGCTTTGCGGCGGCGGCAAGCGCCGCACCGGGAAGCGAACCGGATCTGGTTATGGTCAGGATGCCGACAGGCGCAGAAGCTCCGTCGGCCCGGCCGGATGACTCCCCCTTCGCAGTTCGGTATGTCGACGGCTGCCAGATCGTTCGCATCGGGTCGGCCGACCCCACCGGGCGATCGACCCTCCTGTCTCGCGATTTTCTCTCGGCCCGCGACCCGGCTGTCTCCTTCGACGGCCGCCACATCCTGTTCGCCGGCAAGCGCAAGGCAGGGGACCCCTGGCAGGTCTGGCGCATGGAGGCCGACGGCTCCAATCCCGTCCAGCTCACCCGGGGACAGGCCGATGCGGTCTCCCCCCTTTACATCGGTTCTCTCTTTCACCTGAACGACGCGGCCCCGACCCCTCAGATCGCCTATGTCGGCATCGAAAAGGGAGCGTCGGCCGCCGTCGCTCCTCAGGTCGCCCTTTACACCTGCAATCTGGACGGAAGCTCTTCGCGGAGAATCACCTTCAACATCGACCCAAGTTTCGATCAGGACGTTCTGCCCAACGGCCGCCTCGTCTTCAGCAGCTGGCGTCCCGACGCCTCCCGCCTCGGAACCCGGGGAGAGCTGGGGCTAATGGCCGTCAACATGGACGGGACCGACCTCATGCTCTTTGCCGGGGAGACGGGCCGGGCCCTGCACATGACGACGGCGCGGGTCGCCCCGACCGGAGAGCGGGTTTACTATGTCGAGTCGCGCACTTCGGCCCCCCTCGGGGGGGGCGACCTCGCCTTTGTCTCCCGGCTACGGCCCCTTCATTCACGACGTCTGCTCGCCTCCGAAGTCGGCGGCTTTTTCCACAGCCCCTGTCCGATGCCCGACGGCCGCCTGCTGGCCTCCTACCGGAGCGGCAAGGACGACGTCTTCGCACTCTGGGAGATCGACCCGGAGACGGGAGGGCGGCTCCGGGCACTCTATTCCGAACCGATGCGCCACTGCGTCGATGCGCAGGTTCTCGCCCCCCGCCCAGAGGTGAGGGGGCGTTCGTCCATCGTCGGTTTCCGGTTTCCGGACACCGGGGTCTTTTATTGCCTGAACGTCTATATCAGCGAGCACTTTGCCATGAAGGAGATGGTTCCCGGTTCGATCAAGGAGGTGCGGATCGTCGAGGCGATGGCCCGGACCGAGGAAGACCTTCGGGACGGAGCGATCGCCCCCCGGCGGGTTCTCGGCGTCGCCCCGGTGGAGCCGGACGGCTCCTTTCATGTCCGGGTTCCGGCGGAGACCCCCCTGGCTTTTCAGCTTCTGGATGAACAGGGCATGGCCGTGGCCGGCCAGCTCTCCTGGACCTGGGTGATGCCGGGGGAGTCGCGCCTCTGCATCGGCTGTCACGAAGACCGGGAGCGGGTGCCGCCAAACCGGCTTGCCCAGGCGATCCTCAAGCCCGAGGTGCCCATGACGCCCCCGCCCGAAGCACGGCGCAGCGTCGACTATGTCCGGCAAGTCGCCCCGATCCTTCGCGAGCGCTGCGCCGCCTGTCACGGCCCGGAGGGCGCCGCGCCGGCCCTGACCGGCGGCGACTCCGACTTCGACGCCCTGCTCGGGCCGGGAAGTCCCTACCTGGTCCCGGGCAGCGCCCGGCAGAGCCTGCTCCTTCGGCCCCTTCTTCGTGCCCGGGGGGCGGGGGACGGCGCCGACGGGCATCACGGCCCCTCCCGGCTGACCGAAGGGGAGTGGCGAACCCTCGTCGAATGGATCGACCTGGGGGCCTTCTACGACAGCAGGCAAGGGGGTGGACGATGAGAAGGACCACGGCAGGGAGTGTAGCGCTGGGCCTGCTCCTGGTTCTGGGGCTGGTTCTGCCCGGCGAGGGGCGGAGCGGGCAGGCGGAGCTACCGGTTCTGCGGGATATCACGGAGGAGGCCGGGATCACTTTTGTCCACTCCATCGGCGACCAGGCGCTGAGCAATATCGTCGAGTCGACCGGAGCCGGCGTCGCCTTCTTCGATTACGACGGCGACGGGCGCCTCGACATCTACCTCGTCAACGGAAGCTACCGCAAGGAGGTCAACCATCCGCGCGGGCGGCGGATGGCCTCCGGGCTTCGCAACGCCCTCTATCGCAACAACGGCGACGGCACCTTCTCCGACGTCACGGCGAAGGCCGGCGTCGGCGATGACGGCTACGGGATGGCCTGCCTGGCCGCCGACTATGACAACGACGGCGACGCCGACCTCTTTGTCACCAACTACGGCCCCAACGTCCTCTATCGCAACAACGGCGACGGCACCTTCTCCGACGTCACGGCGAAGGCCGGAGTCGCCGGTGACCTGTGGTCCGTGGGCTGCACTTTTCTCGACTACGATCGGGACGGCTTTCTCGATCTCTTTGTCGCCAACTACCTCGATTTCGACCCCAAGTACCGCTCGTTTTACGCCGGCGACGCCTTTCCCGGCCCCCTGTCCTACCCGGGGCAGCCGGACGCCCTCTACCGCAACCGGGGCGACGGGACCTTCGAGGAGACGACCCGGGCGGCGGGGCTTTTCAATCCCCGGGGCCGGGGCATGGGCGTTGCCGCCAGCGATTTCGACGACGACGGCGACACGGACATCTTCGTGGCCAACGACGCCATGGAGAACTATCTGTACCGGAACAACGGCAACGGCACCTTCAGCAACGTCGCGCCCCTGACCGGCACCGGTTTCGGGCAGAACGGCGAAGCCACCTCGGCCATGGGCCCCGAGTTCGGCGACTTCGACCGAGACGGCCTGATCGACCTGCTGGTGCCGGACATGGGCTACGGGTGCCTTTACCGCAACACCGGGCGCGGTTTTTTCGAGGAGATGAGCGCCAAGACGGGCCTCGCGGCCGCAGCCGGGCAGTACACAAGCTGGTAGGGGAATCTCTTCGATTTCGACGGCGACGGGCGCCTCGACATCTTTCTTACCAACGGTGACAGCCGTTTCCTCGAACCGGAGGAAGACCTGCTTCTGCTCAACCGGGACGGCCGCCGCTTTGTGGACGTCTCCGGCCGCGCCGGGCTCGACCCCCGAAAAAGGTCGGTCAGCCGGGGCTCGGCTATCGGGGACATCGACAACGACGGCGACCTTGACATCCTCGTTCTGAACCTCAACGACACTCCCCGCCTGCTGCGCAACGACGGCGGCAACCGCAGCCACTGGCTTTCCATCCGCGCCAGGGGCACGCGCAGCAACCGGGACGCCCTCGGCACCCGGGTTCGGCTCACCGCCGGCGGCGTGACCCAGGTCGCAGACGTGCGCAGCAGTTCCGGCTACCTCTCTCAGGGGGACCTTCGGGTTCATTTCGGTCTCGGCGCCGCCGCCAAGGCGGAGCGAATCGAGATCCGCTGGCCCGACGGAGGGGTGCAGGTTCTCGAAAATGTGACCGCCGACCGGATAGTGACCGTGACCGAACCTGCCTCCGACTGATCCCAGGGAAGGGTGCACCATGTTTCAATCTTCGAAGATTCTTCCGGGCCTGTTCCTTTGGGGCGTTCTCTGCCTGGTCCTGCCCATCGGCGGGGAGGTCCGGGCCCAGGCCGCCTCCGATGCGGATGCGGTCTATGTCGGGCAGGGCGTTTGCCGCCGGTGCCACGACTCGGATCACCGCGACCAGTTCAACCCCTGGTATCGCTCCGCCCACGCCCGGGCTTACGCGGCCCTGTCCATGCCCGAGTCGAAGGAGATCGCGCGCCTGTCCGGGATCGACGTGGATCCCTTCAAAAGCCCGGTCTGCCTGGGATGCCACGCGACGGCCTCCGACGCCGAGCCCTGGCAGCTCGATGCAACCTTTTTCACAGAGGACGGAATCGGCTGCGAGCATTGCCACGGTCCCGGCAGCGAATACGCAGAGGCCGGGGTCATGGCCGACCGAAAGGCGGCGATGCAGGCCGGCCTGCGGATGCGCGGACAGGACCTCTGCCTGGACTGCCACATCCCGAAGGGCTCCCACCAGGCGGTGCTGGAGGTCAGGGAGTTCGTCTACGAAGAGGCGCTTGAAAAGATCGCCCATCCGGGCAGGGGAGGGGCCCTTCCCGCCGCCGCGGGGGGGGCGGACGCAGGCTATTCCGAGTCCGGTTTTGTCGGTGCCCGGGTCTGCGGCGGGTGTCACCGGGGGGAGGCCGCGGGATTCGCCTACAGCAAATGGCGTTTGTCGGCCCACGCCGAGGCCCACGCCGTCCTCGGCACCGACCGGGCCAGGGCCGTCGCGAAAGACGCCGGGCTGACGGCCGATCCGCGCCGGGCTTCCCAATGCCTGCGCTGTCATGCCACCGGGTCGGCCGGTTCGGCCGATCCTTTTGCCGCTCCCGTTGCGGTTGAACTCGGGGTGCAGTGCGAGAGCTGCCACGGCCCGGGGGGCGCGCACGCGGCGGCCGGTGGAACGGTCGTCCTGGGCGCGGTGGAGCGCGGGACATGCGAGGGCTGCCACAGCGGCTATCACGGGGAGAGCTTCGACTACGGGGGGATGCCCGGCTCCATCGCCCATGCAAAACCCGAATCGGGAGCTGCCGGGGCTGCCGGCCCCCGATACAAGACACCCGTCGATCTGGCCCTTTCCCGGGACGGCCGGCTTCTTTTCGTCGCCTGCGAGGCCTCCGACAGCCTGGCGGTCGTCGATACCCGGAGCCGCACCCTGGTGGCCGAGATTCCCCTGCAGAACCAGCCCAACGGGGTCTGTCTCTCCCCCGACGAGGACCGTGTGTTCGTCAGCAACCGCGGTTCGGATTCCGTCTCGGTGGTCGATGCCCGATCCTGGGAGGTCATCGCAACCATCGCCGTCGGGGACGAACCCCACGGTCTCGTCACCGATGCGGCGGGCGAGACCCTCTACGTGGCCAACGCCGGCTCGGGAGACGTCTCTGTGGTCGATCTGCAGAGCGGCCGCGAAGCCAAGCGGCTGGCGGCCGGGCGGGGCACCTGGGGAGTGAGCCGCGTTCCCGGCGGCGCCTCGGTGTTCGTGACCAACAACCTTTCCCATTTCGTGGAGTTCCGCGCCTCCTCCCGATCGGAGGTCACCGTCGTGGGGACTGAGCAGGCCCGGGTGTCCCGGCGCATCTCCATCCCCGACGCCAACCTCGTGCAGGGCATCGACTTCGCCCCCGACGGGGAGTTCGGACTGGTGACCCTGCTGCGCACCAAGAACCTCGTCCCTATCACCCGCGTCATCCAGGGCGGGGTCATCACCAACGGCATCGGGGTTCTGTGGCGGGACGGGCGGGTCGACCAGCTGCTGCTCGACGAGCCGGGGCACTACTTCGCCGACCCCACGGACGTGGTCATCTCGCCGGCGGGGGATTTCGCCTACGTCTCCGGCGGGGGGATCGACGCGGTGGCGGTGATCGACCTTGGGCGCATGAAGGAGGTTCTCGGCCGCGCCACCGAAGAGGAGCGCAGGGAGGTCCTGCCCAATCATCTCGGCGTCTCGAGCCAGTTCGTCCTCAAGCGCATCGGCGTGGGCCGCAGTCCCCGGGGCCTCGCCGCTTCGCGCGACGGCCGCTATGTTTACGTGGCGGACGCCCTGGACGACTCCGTTTCGGTGATCGACGCGAAGCGCAACGAGCGGATCGCCGTGATCGGCCTGGGCGGCCCCGAGCAAATCACCCAGCAACGCTTCGGCGAGCGGGTGTTCCACAGCGCCGAGGTGACTTTCGGGCAGCAGTTCTCCTGTCATTCCTGCCACCCCGACGGTGGCATCGACGGCATCACCTACGATCTCGAGCCGGACGGCCTCGGCCTGAACCCCGTCGACAACCGCTCCCTGCGGGGCATCCTCGATACGGCTCCCTTCAAATGGACGGGAAAGAACCCGACCCTGAGCCGGCAGTGCGGGCCCCGGCTGGCGGTCTTTTTTACCCGCATCGACCCCTTCACGCCGGAACAGGTGAAGGCCCTCGAACACTATATCTGCACCATTCCGCGCAATCCCAACCGCTTCCGTGGCGAAGAGCTTTCCGACGCCCAGCGCCGGGGGAAAAAGATGTTCGAGCGCACCCGCACCAACGACGGTGCTGAAATCCACGAGGAGAACCGCTGCGATTTCTGTCATTCCGGGCCCTACTACACCAACCGCAAGCTCGCCAACGTGGGGGTCATCTCCGAGCTGGACACCAAGGACACCTTCGACGTGCCCCACCTCAACAACATCTACGAAACGGCCCCCTATCTCCACGACGGACGCTCCGAGACCCTGGAGGAGATTTGGACCCGGTTCAATCCCGACGATACCCACGGGGTCACCAACGACATGACCAAGAACCAGCTCAACGATCTGATCGAATATCTCAAAACCCTGTAACGAAGAGTGATGCGTGCCATGAAATCGACTCCGTCGAAGAAACCGGGAGCCGTCCAAAGGGCCCGGATGATCATCCGCCAGGCAGGGTTGCTCCTGGCGCTGCTTTTTGCCGGGTGGCTGCCGGCCTGGGCGGCCGTCGACCAGCCTTCGCTTTCTGCCGGGGAGCCCTACGTCTATACCGAGTGGGAGACCTTCGGCGTCGAGGACGGGTTGCCGGATGACCACATCTTCACCATCCTCGCCGACGGCGAGCGGCTCTGGGTCGGCACCGAAGGGGGCCTGGCCCTGTACGAGAAGGGGCGCTGGCAGAGCTGGACCGAGGAGGACGGACTGCCCTGGAACGTGGTCATGTCGATAGCGGTCAGCCCCAAAACCGGCGACCTCTGGCTCGGCCTGTTCGGCGGCGGCCTGGTCCGGTTCAGCGGCGGCCGCTTCGATCACTTCCACCAGCTCAACAGCGGCCTGGTCAACGACGTGGTCTACGGCGTGGAGGTCAGCGGCGACACGGTCTGGGCGGCCACCGCCGCAGGGCTCAGCGCCTTCAACACGCTCACCGGCGAGTGGGAGATCTTCACCGAGAAGAACGCGCCCATGGAGGAGATCTGGTGCTACAACGTCGACGGCGACGACGGCAAGGTCTATGTCGCTGTGTGGGGCGGCGGCGTCCTGGAGTGGGATGAAAAGACCCGCCGCTGGAACGCCCACCGGGACCCCGACCGGGAGATGGAGATCGACCTCTACCGCGACGACGGCCTCATTCACATCATCACCACCTCGGTCTCCTACGTCGACCGGGTCCTGTGGGCGGCGACCTATTTCGGCCTGAGCCGCTACGACGGCAAGAACTGGCGCGGCTACATGGAGCACGACAGCGGGCTGGCCAGCAACTTCCTGAACCTGTCGGTGGGGCGCAGCGCGACTTCCTGCTACAACGCCACCGATCTGGGCCTGGCGGTTCTCGCGGATTTCGACACCGACACCTGGGTTACCTACAAGCGCGACACCGAGGACGCCGGGACCTGGACGGCCCACCTGATGGTGGGCAACGAGGAGGTCCGGGCGGTGCCCACCGGCCTGTCTCTGCCCAACCATTTCGTGACCGCTCTCGACTTCCAGGGGGAGGACCTCTGGATCGGCACCGGCCACGGCCTGGCGCGGGGCGTCGGCCGGGGATACTATCCGGGCCTGCGGCCGCCGGAAGCCGCCGTGCGGGCTTCCGGGGGGGAGGGGGCGCAATGATGGCCCTGCGACGGCGGGCGTTTCGGGGTCTCCGGGCGGGCCTGGCCTGCGCGATGGTCCTCTTCTGTCTTTTGGGGTGCGGCGCGGTGATCGCCGAGCCCCCGGTCTACGGGCGCACTCCTGTCGAGTACGTCCCCTACGGGCGGTTCGCCGAGCCCTACAAAGAGTATTTTCTCGAGTCGGTCCAGTACCATGGGCACGGCCGCGAAATCCCCGAACCTCAGGGGGTGGAGAGCGTCAAGATCGGGTTCCTGGGGCCGATCGAGAAAACCGTCTCCGTGGCCACCGGCGGCGCGTCCCACGAGGAGGGACTCGGCCGCAGGATGCTTCAGGGGGCCCGCCTCGCGGTGGAGCACGCCAACGCAGGCGGCGGGTACCGCGGCAGCGGCATCCCCTACGAACTGGTGGTCCGCAACGACAACGGGCTCTGGGGTGCGAGCGGCAGCGAGGTCATTCACCTCGGTTACAAGGACAAGGTCTGGGCCATCCTCGGGACCATCGACGGCGCCAACAGCCATATCGCCATTCGCACTGCATTGAAGATCGAGGTGCCGGTGATGAACTCGGCGGATACCGACCCGACCTATTCCGAGACCGCCATCCCCTGGGCATTCCGCTGCATCACCGACGACCGGCAGATGGGCTACCTCCTTGCCGATTTCGTCTTCGGCAAGCTGCAACTGACCCGGGTCGCGGCCCTGCGGGCCAACAACCGCTACGGGCGGATCGGCATCGACGAGTTCCGGGACGCCGCCACCCGGCTGAGCCATCCTTTCCTGGCGGAGATGAATTACCAGCTCGGGGACACCGATTTTACCCCGCAACTGGAGCGGATCAAGGCTCTCGACCCGGAAGTCGTCATTACCTGGGGCGACGCCGTCGAATCGGCCCTGATCCTCAAGCAGATGCGGGCGATGGGGATGGACCAGTGGCTGGTCGGCAGCGACCGCATGGTCGCCCCCGAGTTCTTGGCTCTCGCCGGGGGGAACCTGGAGAGGGTGGCGGCCGGCTATCCTTACGACCCGGAGAGTGACGATGTCCGGGCCCATCGCTTCCGGCAGGCCTATCTCGGCCGCTACGACGAGTCTTCGGATGCTTATGCCGCCCACGCCTACGACGGGATGAACATGCTCATCGCCGCGACGGAGAGGGGGGGGCTCAACCGGGCAAAAATCCGTGACGAGCTGGCCGCCATGAAGACCTATCCCGGAGTCAGCGGCATCAAGGAGTTCGATGCGACATACAACAACGTGAGTCCCGCCTACCTGGCCATCGCCGAGGGCGGCCGCTTTCGCGTCATCTCCCGGGACGAGATGCTTCGGTGAGGCGATGGGCGCTGATATCGCTCCAGGCCGCCATCCTGACCTTCGGTTTCTGCATCGCCTTCGCGGCCCCGTACAAGCAGATGCTCGACGATCCCTTGCGGTTCCGGGGCCACGCAGGCGCCGAAACGGCCCGGGAGGGCCTCGACGCCGTAGTTATCGGTCTCTTCGCCCCCGGTGAGGAGGCCGGAGCCGTTGCCCGGGACCTGAACCGGGGGGTCGCGCTGGCCGTCGCCCGGGCGAACGGGGAAGGGGGGCTGCGCGGTACGCCCTTCCGGGTGGCCAGGCGCTGGGACGACAATCCCTGGGGGGCCGGTTCCAAGGAGATGATCCGCCTCGTGTACCGGGACCGGTCCTGGGCGGTGATCGGCTTCACCAACGGGGCCGGGCACATCGCCGAGCAGATCGCGGCCAAGGCCTATCTGCCGGTGCTCTCTCCCGTCTCCTCCGATCCCACCCTGACCCATGCCCGCCTGCCGTGGATTTTCCGCCTTCCCCCGGACGGCGCAGCCCAGGCCAGGATCCTTATCGAAGAGGGGGTCGTCCCCCGGGGGCTGAAACGTGTGGGGATGGTGACCAGCACCGACCACGACGGCCGGAGAGCCGCCGCCGGATTGCGCTCGGCCATGGAACGCTTTGGCGTGCCGGCCGCATTTCACCTCTCCGTCGAGGCGGACCTTCCCGATCTTCGGCAGGCGGCCCGGCGCATCAGGGATTTCTCCCCAGACGGCCTTGTTCTGCGCCTGCCCCCCGTGCTCGTCGTGAGGCTGCTCCAGGCCCTGGGGGAATCCGGGGACTCTTTCCCCATCTTTCTCCCCTGGATTCCCGGCCTTTCGGAGGCGGATCTGCGCGGGGCCTATCGCGGGACCATCGTCGCCGTCGAGCCTTTTTCGAGGTCCCGGGGCGACGGAGCCCTCGCCGATTTCGAGCGGGCCTATCGGGACCGATTCGCCTCCCCCCCCTCGGCATCGGCCGCCTACGGCTACGACGCGGCGCGCATGGTCGTTGCGGCGGTCCGGAGCGCGGGGCTGACCCGCAGCGGGGTTCGCGACGCTCTTGCCGCCAAAAGCGGCTATCGTGGGGCGAGCGGCATGATCGATTGGGACAATGGCGGCGGCAACAGGGCGCAGCCCGTTCTTCGGCTGCTGCCCGGGTCCCCTGAACAGGATAAACAACTTATGTGTGACGGAGGAAAGACAAGCATGGATTCCCCGAACCGAAACCTCATCCCCGACGGGGGCCCGAGGTGAGCGGCTCAGGCCGCATGGTCGCGACGGCCGCCCTGATCGGCCTGCTGGCCCTCTTCCTCTGCTCCTGCCTCGGCAGGGCCGACCTGAGGCCGTCCGGTCCCGACCCCTCTGCGGTCGCCTCCAACAACCGGGGGGTCGCCCTGATGGGACAATACGACTTCGAGGGGGCGCTTCGGGAGTTTTCAAGCCTTGCCCTCGACTATCCGGACAACGGGGACATCCTGGTGAACCTCGCGGTGGCCACCCTCAACCGGCAGCAGGAGGGGGATGAAACGGAGGCCCTGTCTATTCTGAGCCGCGTTCTCCAGAGCCGCCCGGGAAATCTCCGCGCCCTTTACTGTACGGGGCTGCTGGAGCTGCACCGGGGCCGGCCGGTCGAGGCCCTTAGCCATTTCCAGACCGTCGTCGACGCCGACCCGGAGGACCTGGCGGCATGGTATTTTCGCGCCCAGTCCCTCATGGATCTCTCGCGCCACGAGGAGGCCCTCGGCTCCTTCGAGCGGGTTCTGGCGGGAGATCCCTATGTCGTCAGCGCCTACTACGGGGCGTTCAGGGCCTTGCGTCATCTCGGCAAGAGGGAGGAGGCGGAGGCCATGATGGGAGTCTTTCAGGGGCTCAAGGGCAATCCCCGGGCGAGAAGCCTGGAATTCAAGTATCGCAAGATGGGTTCCAGGTCCGAGGCCGCCACCATCGGCGCCGCCCCGGCGGTTTCCGCGTTAAAACCTCCGGGCCCGGTCTTCGGCGCTCCCGAGCCTCTCGGGCCCGATCTGACGGCAGGCGCCTGGGACGGCCCGCAGGGCGGGGGGCGTGCCAGCCTGACCTTCTGCGATTTCAACGGGGACGGCCATCTCGATCTGTTCATTGCCGGGGCTCTGCAAATCCCCGGGGGCGCCTCCAACGCGGTGCTCCTTCGCACGGCGGGGGAACCCGGCTACCGGCTGGACCTTCAGCATTCGCTGGCCCTGGTGCCGTCTGTGAACTTCGCCCTTTGGGGCGATCTGGACGACGACGGCCTCACCGACGTCTACCTGGGCAGGCGTGGGCCGAACCAGCTGTGGCGCCAGGAGGCCGGCCGCCGCTGGCGCGAGGTAAGCGCGGAGGGTGGAGCCATGGGGTCCTTCGACACAGCGGACGGCGCCCTTTTCGACGCCGACCACGACGGGGATCTCGACATCTTCCTGGTCAACGCCGACGGACCCAACGAACTCCTCAACAACAACCGCAACGGGACCTTCCGCCCCCTCGCGGCGGACCACGGCCTCGCCGGAACCGGGGGGCCCTCCCGGTCGATCGTCACCGCAGACCTGGACCACGACCGGGACGTGGACCTGATCGTGGTCAACGAGCACCCGCCTCACGAGGTCTACCTCAACGACCGTCAGTGGGAATACCGGCCGGCGCCGGGCTGGGACGCCTTCAAGGCCTCCGAGGTCGCGGCCGCCGTCGCCGGAGATGCCGATGCCGACGGGCGGGTGGAGATCTACGCCCTCGACAGGGCCGGCGCTCTGACCCGCTGGGAGCGGTCTGCCAGCTCATCCTGGGAGGGGACTCCTCTGGAGAAGACCGCGTTTTCCCGGGCACCGGGCGAGACCCGCCTTTGCCTTGAGGACCTGGACGGGGACGGGGTGCTCGACCTCCTCGGCTCGGGGCCTGACGGGTGGTGGGCCGCCGCTCCCGAAGGGGGAGCAACCGCCGCCTTGTTCGCCGTTCCGGGTGCCGAGGCGGACGCCCTGAAGGCCTGGGGGCTGATGAACTCCGGGGAGGGGCCCGTGCTCGTCGGCTGGACCCCGGGGCAGAAGCCGCAGGTCTGGCTGGCCGGATCCGGAAGACATCCCTTCGTCCTCCTGAAGCTCTCGGGCATGACCGAGCCGGGATCGACCTGGAGATCCAACGCCTCGGGCATCGGTAATCGGCTGGCGATCCGGGTCGGAGCGCGCTGGACCGTGGCACAGACCTTCCGCAACGGCTCGGGGCCCGGCCAGAGCCTGCAGCCGGTCACCGCTGGGCTCGGCGGAGCCGAGCGCCTCGACTTCGTGGCGATCGACTGGACCGACGGGGTTTTCCAGACCGAACTCGACCTCGAGGCCGGCGCTCTTCACGAAATCACCGAAACCCAGCGCCAGATGTCGAGCTGCCCGGTGCTCTTTGTCTGGGACGGCAGCGGGTATCGGTTCGTGAGCGACCTGCTCGGCGTGGGGGGCATGGGCTACGCCCTCGGACCGGGCGAGTACGCCCCCCCGCGGCCCTGGGAGAACTTTCTTCTGCCGCAGGGCCTGATGCAGCCGGAGGACGGGCGGTTTTTGCTCAAGCTGACCGAGCCGATGGAGGAGATCACCTACCTGGACGCGGTCCGGCTCGTGGCCTACGACCTTCCGCCGGGCTGGGCCATGACCCTCGACGAGCGGATGGGCATCGCTCCGCCCGAGCCCACCGGCCGTCCTCTTTTCTACCGGCAGATCGTGGCGCCCCTGCGGGCGCTCAACGACCGGGGCGAGGACGTGACCGAGGAGGTCGCCGCTGGGGACCTCCGGGCGGCGCCGCCCGGCCCCCTCGACCGCCGCTTCATCGGGCGCCTCGAGAAGGAGCACGTCCTGACTCTGACCTTTGCCGAGGCCCTCGACGCTTTTCCCGGGCAGCCCGTGCTGCTGGCCGACGGCTGGGTGGAGTATCCCTACTCCCAGACCAATTTCGCCGCATGGCAGGCGGGGGCCGAATATCGCGCCCCCTCCCTTGACGTGCACGGTCCCGACGGGCAGTGGCGCCCGCTTCTCGAGCAGTTCGGCTACCCGGCCGGCATGCCGCGCCAGATGACCGTTCCCCTGCCGCCCCTTCCCGAGGGGGCCCGGCAGATCCGCATCCGCACCAACCAGGAGATCTACTGGGACAGGCTGGCGGTCGCCTTCACCGAACCGCCCCCCGAGATCGACAGACACCCGCTGCCCCTCGACTCCGGCGAGCTGCGGCAGGTCGGCTTCCCCGAGCGGGTGGCCGCCGACCAGCATCGCCCCGAATACGACTACGGCAGGCGGCGTCCGGTGTGGGACACCCATTTCATCGAGGGATTCTACACACGCTTCGGGCCGGTGACCGAACTCGTCGATCGTCGCGACGGGGCGGTCGCCATTTTCGGCGCCGGCGAGGAGATTCATTTCGAGTTCGCCGATTCGGCGCCCCCGGCCCGGCCCGGCTGGAGCAGGGTCTACGTTCTCGAGACCAACGGCTGGTGCAAGGACATGGACCTTCACACCCAGAACGGCGAGACCGTCGATCCGATTCCCGACTACGGTGTCCCGTCCCCCGAGGTTCGGAGGCTTCACGATGCCTATCAAACCCGCTACCTTTCAGGCAGGCAATGAAAGTTTTTGAAGACGCCCGAACCGACCTCGCGCTGAATGGCCCGAGGTCCTGTCCCCTGCTGCTTGCGGCCCTGATCTTTCTTTGCCTCGCCGGGGCGACCCCCGTGGCCGCTGCTACCGCGTCCCCGCCCATCTTCGAGGACGTCAGCGAGGCGTCGGGGCTCGACTTCGTCCATTTCAACGGCATGACCGGTCACTTTTATTTTCCCGAGATGACCGGGCAGGGCGGGGCCTTGCTCGATTACGACGGCGACGGCGACCTCGACGTGTACCTTCTTCAGGGGGCACTGCTGGGGCCGGGGGACAAGGCGTCCGACGCCCTCTTCCCCGCGCGGGACACCACGCCCCGGGACCGACTCTTCCGTAACGACCTCGCTATCGACAAGGAGGGCCGGCGCACCTTGCGCTTCGTCGACGTGACCGACGAGAGCGGTCTGCGGAGCACCGGTTACGGCATGGGTGCGACCACCGGGGATTTCAACAACGACGGCTGGATCGACCTGTATGTCACGAACTACGGTCCCAACCGGATGCTCTACAACAACGGGGACGGCACCTTTGCCGACGTGACGGCCAAGACCGGAACCGGCGATCCCCAGTGGGGAACGAGCGCTCTCGCCTTCGATTACGATCGGGATGGCTGGCTCGATCTCTACGTGGCCAACTACGTCGCCTTCGACGTGGTCAAAAACCCCAAGTGCTACGCCAACAACAGCCGCCGCGACTACTGTGGCCCGTCCGGCTTTCCGGCTCAGCCGGACCGCTTCTTCCACAATCGCGGCGACGGCACTTTCGAGGAGATATCCGCAAAAGTCCTGGTCGGCTACTCCCCGGGGCCCGGCCTCGGCGTGGTGGCCACCGACGTCAACGGGGACGGTTGGCTCGATTTCTACGTCGCCAACGACGGCAAACCGAACCAGCTCTGGCTGAACCGGAAGGGCCTCCGCTTCGAGGAGGACGCCATGTTCGCCTGCGCTTCCGTGAACCGGGACGGGCAGGCCGAGGCCAGCATGGGCGTGGACGCGGGGGATTTCGACAACGACGGCGACGAGGACCTGTTCATTACCCACCTCATGGGAGAGACGAGCACCCTCTACGTCAACGACGGCACCGGCTTTTACGAAGACCACACCGGCCGACTCGGCCTGGCCGCCGGGAGTTTCTGCTATACCTCCTTCGGCACGGGGTGGCTGGACTACGACAACGACGGCTGGCTCGACCTCTTCGTGCTCAACGGCGCGGTGCTTGTCATCGAGCAGCTGGTCCGGGCGAAAGACCCCTATCCCCTCCACCAGCCCAACCAACTCTTCCACAACGAGAGCGGCAAGCGGTTCGTCGACCTCACGGCAGAGGCCGGAGAAGCTCTGGCCCTTTCGGAAGTAAGCCGCGGCGCGGTTTTCGGCGACATCGACAACGACGGCGATACCGATGTGCTCGTCACCAACAACAACGGGCCGGCGCGCCTGCTGCTGAACAGGCTGGGCCAGGACCGCAAATGGCTCGGCCTGCGCCTGGTCGATCCTTCCGGCAAACGGGACCTGCTGGGCACGCGCGTCGCACTGAAGCGAAAAGGGAAGCCGACCCTCTGGCGGCGGGTTCGGACCGACGGCAGTTTCTGCTCGGCCAACGATTCGAGAATCCTGTTCGGCTTGGGGGATTCGGAATCGGTGACCGGCGTCGAGGTGGTCTGGCCCGACGGCCTCAAGGAAGTTTGGAATAGCGTAGAACCGATGACATACACGACCCTCAGGAAAGGAACCGCGAAGCGACCATGAACAGGTATTGCCGACTTATCTCTTGTTTGCTGATCCCGTGCGCCTTCTGCCTCGTGCCGCCGGTTTTCACGGCCCGTGCCCAGGAGGACGGTGGCGCTGAAATCGCCCGGAAGGTGAGGGGCGAAATGGGCCTGGTGCCGGTCCCCGTCCCCGATCTGGAACCGCTCGAAAAGGCGGTTCGCGACCAGGTCGGCGAGGCGCGGGAGATGCTCCGGAAAAGCTTCGACGCGATGCTTGCCGGGCGCGGACAATATGGCCGCGCTTACCTGGAGCTCGGCCGGCTTTACCACGCTTACGAGATGAACGGGGCGGCGGAGTCCTGCTACCGCAATGCGGGGATTCTGGACCCTGAGCTGTTCGGGTGGAGGTACAATCTGGGCTATCTTCTCCAGTCGATCGGCCGCTACGACGAAGCGCTCCGGCTTTTCCAGGAGGAACTGGTCGGCAGCGAATATTCCTATCTCCTCCTGATTCGCATGGGAGAATGCCATCGCAGTCTCGGGCGGCTTGCCGAGGCGAGGAAGGCTTTCGAGGAGGCTTTTGCGCTGAATCCGGAGGGGCCGGCCGTTCTGGCCAGACTGGGGGAAGTGGCGCTCGAGCAAAAACGCTACCGGGAAGCCATCGAATTTCTGGAAACCGCTCTTTCCAAAGGGCCCTCGGTCAACAAGCTCCATTATCCCCTGGCCATGGCCTACCGGGGGCTGGGGGAGTACGAGAAGGCCCGCGCTCACCTCGCCCTCAAGGGGATCGTCGGTATCCAGCCCCCGGACCCCCTGAAAAGACAGCTTGACGAGCTCGTAACCGGCTACCAGATTCACCTGCTGGTCGGCCAGCGCGCCTATGGGGCGGAGCGCTATGCCGAGGCGGCCGCCGAGTTTCAAAAGGCGGTCGACGCGGATCCCGGTCGCCACGGGGCCCGGATCAATCTGGCCAGCGCCCTGGTCAAGGAGCGGAAGTACCGGGAAGCCGTCGCTCAGCTGCAGGAGGCGGTCCGGCTCGCGCCGGAGAGCGAAACGGCGCACTACAACCTCGGAACCCTTCTTGCCCATTTGGGCGAGCACGAGAGAGCCCTTGACCACCTGCGCCTCGTTGTCGAGAAGACCCCGGAAGACGCCGAAGTGCAGCTGGTTCTGGCCGACACCCTGAGGGACAGCGGCCGGTTAGCCGAGGCCTTTGAGCGCTACAAGGTTTCGGTGAGGCTCGAGCCGAGCCAGACTTCGGGGTGGCTCGAAATGAGCAAGTTGTGCTCAAGGGCCGGGCAGCACGGGGACGCGGTGAAGGTCCTGGAGGAAGCCCATTCCCGGTCGCCGAACAACGGCGTCGTCAAGCATGCCCTTGCCCGCCACCTGGCCGCTTCCCCTGAGCCGAGCCTGCGCGACGGGGCGCGGGCCACGGATCTGGCGAAAAGCGCGTTCCAGTCCCGGTCCGAGTACCGGCACGCCTGTACCGTCGCCATGGCTCTCGCCGAATCCGGCCGGTGCGATGAGGCCGCGGAGTGGCAGGAGCGCTCCATTTCCATCGCCGGAGAATCGGGTGTGGCAGGGCCGCCGCTCGACCTGCTGAAAGCCGACCTGGCTTATTTTCTTGAGAATCGCCCTTGCCGGGTTCCCCTCGGGGCGGTCTCCCCCTAGGGAGAGGGCAGGGCCACTTCTTTCCGGCTGTTTCGGCCTTTTTCCGCCACCTGTTCCTCCTGGGAGCTTAGTTTTGGGCCTTGATAGTTGGAGTATGGCCAAAATTCACCGTTTTGGACTTGTCCCGAGTCCCGGCAAGGCATAATATATAACCATATTTCTTTTTGAAGCCGAATGCCCTCCCTGTCCTGCCCCTGGAGAGAGTTCATGGAAAAAATCCTGATCGTTGACGACGAGGCCTTCATCCGCGAAAACCTGGAGCGGATCCTGGCCGAGGACGGGTATCGGCCTTTTTCCACCGAAAGCGGGGACGAGGCCGTCCGCTGGGTCAGCGAGGAAGAGGTGGACCTGGTTCTGCTCGACCTCAACCTCGGCGCGGCCAGCGGCCTCGACGTGCTGAGAGCCCTCAAGGAACTCGACCCCGGGGTTCTGGTCATCATCATCACCGGCTACGGCACCGTGGAGAGCGCCGTCGAGGCCCTCAAGCTCGGAGCCTACGACTACATCAAGAAGCCTTTCAAAGCCGACGCCATCCGCCTTATCGTCAAACTGGCCCTCGAAACCCAGAGCCTCCGGAGGGAGGTTCGCCAGCTGCGACGCGAAGGCAAGGACAAGGCCCCCCAGGGGGCCGCGGACATGGTCGGGGCCAGCCCTCAGTTGCTCCAGATCTACCGCCAGATCCGCGAAGTGGCCAAGCACGAGACCGCGACGGTCCTTGTCACCGGCGAGAGCGGCACCGGCAAGGAGTTGGTGGCCCGGGCCGTTCACAGCCTCTCGCCCCGCAAGGAGCGCCCCTTCGTCGAGATCAACTGCGGCTCGCTTCCCTTCAATCTGCTCGAGACCGAACTCTTCGGCCACGAGAGGGGCGCCTTCACCGATGCGAAGTCCCGCAAGATCGGCCTGTTCGAGGAGGCCGACGGCGGCACCATCTTTCTGGACGAGATCGGGGAGATGGACCTCGCCCTGCAGGTGAAGCTGCTCCGGGTCCTCGAGGACCGCAAGATCCGGCGCCTGGGGGGCACGCGTACCATCGACATCGACGTGCGCGTCGTCGCCGCCACCAACCGCGACCTGAAGCAGGCGATCGACGAAAAGGCCTTTCGCGAAGACCTTTACTATCGCCTCAATGTTTTCCCTATCCATATCCCCCCCTTGCGGGAGCGGCGGGAGGACATTCCCCAGTTGCTCGACTTTTTCCTCAAACATTTCGGCAAGGAGTTTCGCAAGCGGGTCCGGGACGTCTCCCGCGAGGCTCTCGACCTGCTCATGCGCTACCACTGGCCCGGCAACGTCCGGGAGTTGCGCAACGTGGTCGAACGGATCTGCATCATGCACGACAGCGAACTCATCAAGCCCGCCTTTCTGCCCCGGGAGATCTGGGGGGAGGAGCCGGCCAAGGAATACCCGTTCTCCTTCGACATTCCCCCCGAGGGGATTCTGCTGGAGGACATGGTCGGGCAGATCGAGAAGGAACTCGTCTCAAAGGCCCTGGAGATCACCGGCGGCAACGTGGCCAAGACGGCCCGGCTTCTCAACGTCCCGCGGGGCACCCTGCGCTACAAGCTGGAGAAGTACGGCCTCGCCGAGGAGGGGTAAGAAAAGGGCCTGGCGGTAAACCGCAAGGCGAAAGGGGGGCTCTCGGGCTTCTGTGCGAAAAATGGGAAAAAGCGGCCGAATTTGGCCGCTTTTTTTTGTTTTTCACCCGAAAAAGAAAGGGTGAATTTAAAACTTTATTTTAAATTCGAAAATATTTGCTGTGACAAGTGATTGAAATAGCGCCAGGCATGTCGGCATCTCCCTTCGGCAACCGTTTTAGGACAGGCTACTGGAACCGCTGTTGCTAAGTTGCAAATGCTGTATCGAAACCGGCCTGAGCTTCAAAGTGCCCTGTGGAAGGAGAATAGAGACCATGATCGCCGCCGTATGGAACCGACTTTGGCAGATGAGTGAGGAGACCAGGGGACTTTTCCTCTTTCGTCCCAAAGACCTGCTTCGCAATGCCCGGGACAACAACCTGGCCCTGAGAGAGGGCAGCCAGGAGCATGAGGTGGATATCGCCGACAAGATGGACGAGGCGCCCGCCGAGCACACCCAGCGCATCCAGACCGGCCCCGGCGGGGTGGAGGAGGGCGAGCCCCGGGAGTACACCACCCGTCAGAAGGTCGGGTTGTGGCTCGGCCCACTGCTATTCGTGCTGATGCTAAGTATTCCGGTTCCGCCCGGCATGGAGCCCTCCGCGCAGAAGATGGCCGCCGTCGCCCTGCTGATGGCCACCTGGTGGATGTGCGAGTCGATTCCCATTCCGGCGACCAGCCTTCTGCCCATCGCCCTCTTTCCCCTGCTCGGGATCATGCATACCAAGGCGGCGACGGCCCCCTACGCCAGTCACTTGATCTTCCTCTTCATGGGGGGCTTCATCATCGCCCTGTCCATGCAGCGCTGGAATCTGCACCGCCGCATCGCCATGAACATCGTCCGGGCGGTCGGCTTCTCCCCGGGGCGGCTGATCTTCGGGTTCATGGTCGCCACCGGGGCCCTCTCCGCCTTCGTCTCCAACACCGCGACCACGGTCATGATGATGCCGATCGGCCTGGCGATCATCAGCCACGTCGTGGAGGAGGGGAAGAAGGAGGGGCTCGACAAGGAGATCGATTTCGCCCCCGACAAGTTCGCCTTCGGCCTCAACCTGATGCTCGGCATCGCCTACGCCGCCTCGATCGGGGGGGTCGCCACCCTGATCGGAACCCCGCCCAACACGGTGCTGGCCGGCTATCTGCAGAAGACCTACGGCTTCGAGATCACCTTCGCCACCTGGATGATGGTCGGCGTCCCCATTGCCGCCGTGCTGCTGCCTATCTGCTGGCTGTGGCTGACAAGGGTCGCCAACCCCATGAAGCTCAAGCGGGTTCCTGGTGGCCGCGATCTCATCAACCAGGAGCTTCGCCAGATGGGATCGATGAATTCCGGCGAGCGGTGGACCGCCCTCGTCTTCGGTCTCACCGCCCTCGGCTGGATTTTCCGCAAGCAGCTCGGTTTTCTCTTCACCGACCCGAAACTGGTCACCGACGCCGCCATCGCCATGACCGGCGCCATTCTGCTCTTTCTCATTCCCATCAACATGAAGAAGAACGAATTCGTCATGAACTGGCACTGGGCGAGCAAGATGCCCTGGGGTGTCCTGATCCTCTTCGGCGGCGGCCTGGCCATGGCCGCAGGCTTCAAGCAGACAAAGCTCGCCGACTGGGTCGGCAGCCAAGTCGGTCTGCTCGAGGGGGCTCCGATCCTGGTACTGATCATCGCGGTGGCCACCCTGATCATCTTCCTCACCGAGTTGACCAGCAATACGGCCACCGCCGCGATGGTCATGCCGATCCTCTCCGCGGTCGCCATCGGCCTCGGCCAGAGCCCTCTGCTACTCGTGGTGCCGGCCGCCATCGCCGCCTCCTGCGCGTTCATGCTGCCGGTGGCCACCCCGCCCAACGCCATTGTCTTCGGCTCGGGTTACGTGACCATTCCCCAGATGGTCAGGAGCGGCTTCGGCCTCAACGTTATCGGCATCGTTTTCACCGTGGTTGTCACCTACGTCCTGGTCATCCCGGTGTTCGACGTGGTTATCGACCAGTTGCCCGCCTGGGCCACCGTGCTGACCCCCTAGAAAACCCGCATCCCTTTTCGGCCCGGTTTCCCCGGGCCTTTCGCCCCGCTCTTCGGCCTCCTCCGGAGCGGGGCTTTTTTATGCCAAAACCTCAAATGCTTGATAGTTGGGAGCTGGAGTTGTTTCAGGCTCCTTTTTTCGTATGGGCGGCGCATGTTCCGTAGGCAATTTGAAGAGTGATGTGGTCGGGTTTTGTGGTTAATGTTAGAGCTTGTTTACAATTGGTTGAATGTTGATATACCTGTTCGAAAGTGCCTGCTCAAAGGCGTCCGGGAGACTGTTTTGCGTCGTGCGGACAGGGACAGCCATGCAAGGAAAGTAGGGAAATCCAGAGACGGCAGGTGGATTGGGAAAACGAGGCTATGGAACCCTGTGGCCGAGAACCATGGAATCGGTGGATGGCTTGAGGATGAGAGTTTGTCAAGCCAGGGAGTTTGGGGCGAGGGGGTTGGTGTCAATTGAAAAAATTTCTGATTTCGCGAAAGGAGAAAAAGATGAAAAAATTATTGGTGTTTTCGCTGGCGTTGTTGGCCCTGTCGGCCGGTCCCTGGGTGTTGGATGCGGGGGCCAAAAATTCCTTTTCCTCGTCTAGTGCGGGCGCTACCCCCCACTGCATTCAACTGCAAGCCGCTCCTAGCTCGGGAGTCCCCTATGATATTACCAGCACACCTATAACCGTACCATCGGGATACCGATTCATAATCCAGAGCGTATCGGGGCTTTTGATGAAGCACGCTAATTCTTTGTCCCCGTCGCCACCTGCTTCGATTTTTATAGCGAAAAGAGATAGCCAAGGGAGAAGTCGCATGACCTTGGTTTTTCCTCCCTTTGTTAACCAATGGTGTGCTGCGGACGATGGTACTGTTTCTCAGCAATCCTTTCATTTCAGGACGGCCTGCGCAATCGATGACATTTTGGATACGAATGGGGACGCCTATTTGACAGTGGAATGGCCAGCCGATGCCACGTCTTTGAGTGACGAGGTAAGGGTGGTGCTGAACGGATACTTGGAAAAACTACCCGCGCCTTGAGGACTACGATTCCGGCTGTTTTGCGGCCGATCTGAAACTCCCAGTTTGCTGGTGCCAAAAGCTTGCCCCTTTTCTCCCTGTATTCACCGCACAGACGCTCAAAGCCGGGAGAGAATCACATCTTTCCCGGCTTTTTCTCGAAGATATTTCGTGCGGTTGCAGTGAACTCGCGTCCGACCCATCATAAGCTGTGTTACCTGTCTGCTTCGATTGGGAGTTCGAAACGGGCCGACGGCTGGTGCGTCTGCTGGCCAGTTCCGAGGAACAGGGGCTGGCTAACCGGGAGGATGTGGAATGAAATTGCCGGCTCAGACCTCGCTGGGGACCCAGAGCCGGGCGATGCGCTTGCTCAGGGAGTAGATCCGCTTGAGCTTGTCGGTCAGTTCGAACTCGACGTTGAGGGTGGCCAGGCGCGCTTCCCCGCTCTCGGCCAGGCTCTGCGCCTGGCGTTCGTTGGCGGCCGTCACCCGCCGGTTGATCTCGCTCCTCAGGGAGATGACCTCCTGCGCGGCCTTCTGGTCATTTTCCGTCACGGTCTGGACCGCCTTTCCCACTCCCCGGAACACCCCCTCCAGCAGGTCCGTCAGCAGGAGCTGCATGGTTTCACTCGGCTGCAGGTTCTCCCGGATGATCTTGCGCCCCAGGGCGGCCAGGTCGCTCTCGAGGACGTCACCGATCCCCTCCAGATACCCGTTGGCCTGGCTGATGCGATAGTAGTCCTGGCTCTCCTCCTCGGAAAGGGTCTGCTTTCCGACCCGGTTGAGGTAGGCATTGATCTCCGCGTAGAGGATGTCGGCGGCATCGTCCTGCTTCTCGAGTTCCTGCAGCAGGGACTCATCCCTCGCATGAATGGCGTGCTGGGCCAGCATCATCATCTTCAGCACCTGCTCTCCCAGGTGGCCCACCTCGAGTCGCGCCACGTTCAGGGCCATGGCAGGGGTATCGATCAACTCGTCGTCGAGGAACCTGGGGGAGATGATGACCCTTGCCGCATCGGGCTCCCGGGCGGGGAAGATCCAGGTGACCAGGCGGGTCATTGGCACGGCGAAACCGATGAAGAGCAGGGTGTTGAGGACGTTGAACAGGGTGTTGGCATTGGCGATCTGCCGCGGCGTCTCAGCGGCCAGGCGTTCCAGGCCCTGCAGGGCGACGTGCTGCGGCGAGATCTGGGTCGCCAGCGCCGCGAGCTGGTCGATGCCTCCCAGCCAAAGGAGCGCACCCAGGAGATTGAATACCACGTGGACCGCCGCGGCGCGCAGGGCCGGCCGGCTCTTGCCGAGGGCCGCCAGCAGGGCCGTCACGCAGGTGCCGATGTTGGCCCCGAGGGCCAGTGCGATCCCGGCGGGCAGGGTGATGAAACCCTGGCTCGCCATGACCACGACGATCCCCGTGGTCGCCGATGAGGACTGCACCAGGGCCGTGAACAGGGCGCCGCAGACGATGCCGAGGCCGGGGCGGGCCATGCCCTGCATCAGTTCGATGAAGGGGGGATAGTTGCGCAGCGGCCCCATCGCCTCGCCCATGATGTTCATGCCGAAAAAGATCAGCCCCAGTCCGAAGACGATGGTGCCGTAGCGGCGGACGGTCTCCTGGCGGGAGAAGAAGTCGACGGCGAACCCGGCGGCGATGAAAACCAGGGCCAGTTTGGTGATTTTGAAGGCGATGACCTGGGCGGTGATTGTGGTGCCGATGTTGGCCCCCATGATGACCCCCACCGACTGGGTGAGGGTCATCACCCCGGCGGAAACGAAACCGACGACCAGCACCGTCGTCACCGACGACGACTGGATCACCGCCGTGACCAGCGCTCCGGTGAAGGCCCCGCTGAGGCGGTTGGTGGTCAGCCGGCCGAGGACCTCCTTCATCCGCGTGCCGGCCACCGCCTTGAGGGCCTCGGTCATCTGCTCCATGCCGAAGAGGAACAGGGCCAGTCCGCCGAACAGGCCGGTGGTCATCTGCACCCAGTCGAGGCCTGACGGCGGACCGCCGGCGGCGAGGGCGAGGGTTCCCGTCAGGAGAGCGACGGGCAGAAAGAGTATGGTTTTTTTGAGCTGCGAGGTGTCGATGCGCTTGGCCCCCTTTTGAAAAGTATAACCATGAATGAGAAAAATCCCAAAGCCTAAAGACCCGCGCCAAGAGCCATCGCGGGGTCACCCGGTTCGGCGTATGGTCGGGAAACAGACCAGTCCTCCCCCGGCCCATCTGCTGCCGCCGAGGCCCCCCGCCAGCGAATAAAAATTCCACCCAAAGCGCCTCGTCTGTGGTTAAATAGGCCTCCTGTATTCGATCCCCCTGTTAGAACAAGGAATGACCGATCATGGAAAACCTCGACCGCTACTACGTCGCCCTGTGCCAGACCGACATGCCCAACCCGGCCGGGAGGGACGAGATCGCCGGCCGCGTCGACAAGATGCTCGCCATGGTCGATCAGGCCGTCGGAGGCTACGAGCCCTTTTTCGACGTCAAGCTCGTCGTCTTCCCCGAGTTCGCCCATGCCGCCCCGATCTATCCCACCGCCGCGGAACTGCACGACAAGCTCGCCGTCCCCATCCCCAACGAGCACACCGCCCGCTACCACGACAAGGCCAGGGAGTTGGATATCTACATCCAGACCGGCACCTTTCTCGAGAAGGACGCGCGGTGGCCCGGCCACGTCTTCAACACCACCTGCCTTATCGGCCCCGAGGGCATCGTGGCGAAATACCGCAAGGTCCACCCCTGGGTCCCCTGGGAGGTGCATACCAGCCCCCACGACCTGAGCGGCTACGACGACGACATCTGGCCTGTCGCCGACACCCCCATCGGCAAGATCGGCGCGGCGATCTGCTACGACTGGCTCTTCCCCGAGGCGATCCGGCAGCTGGCCCTGAAGGGCGCCGAGGTGCTGGTGCGGGTCTCGGCCTACATGGACCCCTGGGGCACCGCCGCACCGATGGACTGGTGGACCCTGGTCAACCGCACCCGCGCCCTCGAGAACGCGGCCTGCGTCGTCGCCTGCAACCAGGGCGCCAGCCTCGGCAATTACCCGCCCTTCAGCTGGCCGGGGGGCAGCATGGTGGTCGATTACGACGGCCGTATCCTCTCCCAGGCCGAAGCCGGCGGGGGCGAGCGGATCGTGGTCGGCCCCGTCGATCTGGCGGCCCTGCGCGCCGAGCGGCAGCGGCGGCGGGGGCACGACATGCTGGGCCACCTGCGCATGGAGAGCTACGGCGGGTACCGGCGGGAGATCTACCCGGCCGGCGGCGGCGACGGCGGGGCGATCTCCCTGGAACGCAACGCCGAGGCCTCCCGGCAGGGGCGGCGGTCCTTGCGGGGCGAGTAGTACCGACGAAACACGATTCTAAGGCCCCCCGATCCGGCGGGCCGAACGGCACCCTTGAAGGAATGATCCATGGACCGGCATGACACATTAAACGTTCAAGCCCGCGCCCTGCACGCTACGGACGGGACCGCGGAACTCTACCTGACCGCCACCCCGGATCCCCGCCTGCCCCTGGATGCGCAGCTTCGGGAGACCTACGCGGCTCTCCTCGAACATTTGCGCGAGCAGGGGATGGCCGTCTTCTGCGAACGGTTCTTCGCCACCGCCAAGGCGATGGACGCCGTCCTGGCCCATCGCCGCGGGCTGCCCGGCGTGCCGGACGACGGCGTGGCGCCGGTCGCCCTCGCCGTGGGCCCCGGCAGCTACGGGGGCTTCGCCGGGGTGCAGATCCACGCGGTGCGAGCCGACCTGCGGCCCCGCCCCCTGGGCAGGGGAGACGGGGGCGCTCCGGCCGAGGGCCGCGTCATCCGGCAGGGCGACCATACTTGGGTCCACCTCGCCGGGCTCAGCGCGGATCCGGACCTCGAAGAAGCCGAGCAGGCCGGGCAGGTCTTTTCCCGGGCCGCAAGCCTTCTCCGCCAGGTCGGGGCCGACATGCGCTCGGTGGCCCGCACCTGGCTCTGGCTCAAGGACCTGTGCGGCTGGTACGACGAGCTGAACGCGGTGCGCAACGTCTTCTTCAGGTGCGAGGGGCTGATCGACGAGGAGGCGCGCAGCGTCCGCCTGCCGGCCAGCACCGGCATCGGCATGTACGGGGCGGGCGGCGCCGCCATCACCCTCGACCTGATCGCCATGCCGGGCCGCGAGGGCGAGATTCGCCTTGTCGAGGCCGGCGGCAGCCAGGAGTCGGCCTTCGAATACGGCTCGGCCTTCAGCCGGGCCGCCGTCGCCCCCATGCCCGGCGGCCCGACCGTCTTCATCTCGGGAACCGCGGCCATCGACCGCTCCGGCGCTACCGAGCACGTCGGCCGCATCGAGGCCCAGATCGACGGCACCATCGCCCACGTCCGCTCGCTCCTGGCCCAGTTCGGCTGCGACGACGGCTCGGTCCTCACTGCCCTGGCCTACTGCAAGACGCCGGAGGTGGAGGAAGTGTTCCGCGAGCGCTGGGCGGACCTGCCCTGGCCGCGAATCACCATGAACGGCGACGTCTGCCGCCCCGAGCTGCTGTTCGAGGTGGAGGTCACCGCCGCCCCGGCCGGGGTGCGTCCTCTTTAGCCCGCCTGCGCGGCTTGCCGGCGGGCGGGGAGGATCCTGCACAACCTCTCATTATTTCCTTGAAAAAATATCCCCCTATGGTAGGCTGGGCCTTGTCTATCTATAGGTTATGGGATTAGTCCCTTTGGTTTCGTAAACTTGAACTTTCAGGAGGTGTTGCCGTGTTGAAGGCGAGACGAACGCGCGGGTTGAACCTTGTCCTGCCCCTGGCCTTTCTGGCCTGCCTGCTCTGCGCTCCGCTGCAGGGCGAGGCGAAGATCGCCGAGGCGAATCTCTCGTCCCTCGGCGTCACCCTGCAGCTCGTGGTGCCCCACGCCGGCGGCACCCTGAGCGTTTCCGGGCCGCAGGGGCTGATGCAGACCGGCTCCTTCGACAAGGGGGAGAGCCCCTCCTTCAGCCTGACCGGGCAGAAGGGCGGCATGGCGGCCGACGGCCAGTACACCTACGAGGTGCGCATCAACCCGGTCCTGAGCGACGCCCAGCGCGAGCAGCTGGCGGCCGGACGCGACAGCGGCGCCAGCCAGGCCCTGATCGCCCGCTGGCAGGAGGCCGGGCTGATCCCCGCCGAGCTCGCCCAGACCGGCTACTTCCAGGTCGTCGGCGGCGCCGTCGTGACCGCAAGCGAGCTCGAGCCGGCCCTCTCCGCCGCCTCGCCCGACTTCGCCCAGGCCACCACGGCGACCATCGCCCCCGTCGGCACGGCTCCCGAGTTCGACCAGCAGATCCTCGACGACCTGATCGTCGACGGCTCCGCCTGCATCGGCCAGGACTGCGTCAACGGCGAATCCTTCGGCTTCGACACCATCCGGCTCAAGGAGAACAACCTGCGCATCAGGTTCCAGGACACCTCCAACAGCGCCTCCTTCCCCACCAGGGACTGGCAGATCACCGCCAACGACAGCAGCAACGGCGGGGCCAACAAGTTCTCCATCGACGACATCGACGGCGGCCGCACCCCCTTTACCGTCGAGGCCGGCGCGCGAACCAACGCTCTCTATGTCGAAGCCGACGGCGATATCGGCTTCGGGACTGCGAACCCCGTCGTCGACCTGCACGTAGTGCAAGGCAACACCCCGACCCTGCGCCTCGAGCAGGACGGCAGCAGCGGCTTCACCCCCCAGACTTGGGACGTGGCGGGGAACGAGGCCAACTTCTTCGTCCGTGATGCAACCAACGGTTCGGAATTGGTCTTCAGAATTCAGCCTGGCGCTCCCCAGGACAGCTTGCACATTGCCAGTACCGGGAAAGTCGGTCTCGGCACGAGCAGCCCTAGCACCTCACTGCACATCAAGGGTTCCAACCCAGTTTTTTCCCTTGAAGAGAACGGCCAGGATAGGTGGGTGTTTCGCACTAAGTACAATCAATTCAGGATCAGCAAAACCGGCACCAGTCGCGAGTTCCAGATCGACGCTGACGGCACGGTGTGGATGGGAGCGAACGGGAATGCTTATTTCAAGCTGACCCCGACCGGCGACCTTTATATCTCAGGCAAAATTTACTCAAACAACAAAGAGGTGATGACTTACTAATAAATTGTCCTTGGCGACGATTGAGGTGGCGACTCTCCTCTCACCGAGAGGGCTCCCTGCGGCTTGGTCCACAGGGGGATGTTATCGAACTGATCTGAAATCGCCGTGCCTTCCGACATGAGGGCGCGGCGATATTTTATGCCCGGGGTGGAAGTCCTGATCGGGGTCCGGAGAAGAGAGGCGATTGCCACAGGCCGAGTGAAAATGCTACAAAGGAGGGGGCCTCAGCTCTAACGCATCAAAGGGGATTCCTTGCCGAGAAAAAGAATCGTCATCGAGGGGGTCGTGCAGGGGGTGGGGTTCCGGCCCTTCGTCTACCGCACCGCCCGGGCCCACGGGCTTGCCGGGTGGGTGCTCAATGACTCCCGGGGGGTCCACATCGAGGCCGAGGGGGAGGCGAGTCCCATTAATGCCTTTCTCGATTCGCTGCATTCCGACCTCCCCCCTCTTGCCGTCGTCACCCGCTTTGATGCCACCGACATCCCTTCCGCCGGGGAGGAGGAGTTCGTCATCCGCCAGAGCAGCGGCGGGGGCGAGCGCGGCGCCCAGATCTCCCCGGACACCCACGTCTGCCCCGACTGCCTGGAAGAACTCTTCGATCCCGCCGACCGGCGCTTTCGCTACCCCTTCATCAACTGCACCAACTGTGGCCCTCGCTACACCATCGTCACCGGCATCCCCTACGACCGGCCCAAGACGACCATGGCCGCCTTCCCCATGTGTCCGGCCTGCCGCGCCGAGTACGAGGACCCTGGTTCCCGGCGTTTCCACGCCCAGCCGGTCGCTTGCCCCGATTGCGGCCCCCGTCTGGCCCTGCACGACGGAAGGGGGAAGGTCGTGGAGACCTGCGATCCCCTCCGGGCGGCGGCCGAACTGTTGCGGGCAGGACAGATCGTCGCGGTCAAGGGGCTCGGGGGCTACCACCTGGCGGCCGACGCCGGCAACGACGGGGCGGTGCGCGAGCTTCGGCGACGAAAGGTGCGGGACGAGAAGCCCTTCGCCCTCATGGCCAAGGACGCTGGAGCGGTCGCCCGTCTCGCCGAGGCCGGCGAGACGGAGTTGCTTCTCCTGACCGGCGTCGAGCGCCCCATCGTCCTGCTGCGGCAGAAGGAGGGGCACCCCCTCTCCGCCGCGATCGCCCCGCGCAACCGCTACTTCGGCGTGATGCTCCCCTACACCCCCCTGCACCACCTCCTGCTGGAGGAGTGCTTCGCCGCCCTGGTCATGACGAGTGGCAACCGCAGCGACGAGCCGATCGCCTTCCGGGACGGCGATGCCGCCGAGAAGCTCTCCGGCATTGCCGACGCCTACCTGACCCACGACCGGGAGATCCATATCCGCACCGACGACTCCATCGCCCGGGTCATGGCGGGCCGCCCCCTCCTGCTGCGGCGGGCGCGGGGCTACGTTCCGCGGGGCGTGACCCTGCCGCGGCCCCAGCGGCGGGTCCTCGCCCTCGGGGCCGAGTTGAAGAACACGGTCTGCCTCTCCCGGGAGGACCGGGCCTTCCTTAGCCAGCATGTCGGCGACTTGCAGAACCCCGAGGTTCATCGCTCCTTTGCAAAGACCGTCGACCACCTCCGTTCAATTCTGGAAATAGAGCCCGAGGTTGTGGCTCACTACCTGCACCCCGACTATCATTCGACCCGCTACGCCGCGGCCCTCGGGGACATGCCCCGGGTGGCGGTCCAACACCACCACGCCCACCTGGCCAGCTGCCTGGCCGAGAACGGGGTCGCCGGCGAGGCCATCGGGGTGATTTTCGACGGTCTCGGCTACGGCGCCGACGGCCACATCTGGGGGGGGGAGTTTCTCGTCGGGGGATTTTCCGGATACCGGCGGGCAGGTCATTTCGCCTACGTTCCCATGCCCGGCGGCGACGCCGCCACCCGTGAGCCGCTCCGCATGGCGATCAGCTACCTGATCCATGCCTTCGGGGAGGACCTCCCAGATCTGCCCCTGCTCGAGAGGGTTCCGGAGAGGGACCTGGCGCTCTACCGGCAGATGATCGCCAGGGGGGTCAACTCGCCGCTGACATCCAGCTGCGGCCGGCTTTTCGACGCCGTCGCCGCTCTGGTCGGGCTGCGCGACAAGGTCAGCTACGAGGGGCAGGCCGCACTCGAACTGGAGATGGCGATCGAGGGGGAGGGGGAGAGAGCGTCGTATCCCTTCGAGATCGAAGTGAAGGGAGAGTCGCTGATCTTGGACCCGGGCTCGCTTGTCCGGGCCGTGGTCGCCGACGTTCGGGACGGTGTAGGGGTCGGGACGATGAGCGCCAGGTTTCACAACACCCTTGCATTGATGGTCCGGGAGGTCTGCCTGCGGATTCGGGAGGGGACGGGCCTCGACTGTGTCGCACTCTCCGGGGGGGTGTTCCAGAACTGCGTCCTGACGGAAAAGGTCGTGCCCCTTTTGGAGAATGAGGGGTTCAGGGTCTTCACTCATTCCCTTGTCCCGCCCAACGACGGCGGGTTGGCCCTCGGACAGGCTGCTGTGGCGGGGGAGTGCGTCGACTAGGGCTGGGGGGTGTCGTTAAGGCGAAATAGAGAGGGTCTTACCCGGGCTTTTTGGCGAACCTCCCCGAGGCTTAATTGAAAGATGCTGAGATATTGAAATCTATGCGCTGAGTGGTAAGGCAAGACCCCCGCCACCCGCGGGTGATTATAATTCAGATTTAAGCCTACCCAGAAACGATTCCAGCCATATTTTTCCGAACTCGTCGTTCATATGCCTATTGTCACTCTCCGGGTGAAGCTCACCATCTTTTTCATCACCAACATCTAAACGTTTAGAGCCTTTCGAGTAAATAGAATGTGTGTTTCTCCCTTTTCCAACAATTGTTTGCTGAGGCTGCTCTAGCAACTCCGCTCCAAGTGGAAAAAACAGACTCTCATTAACCAGAGAGATGCCAAGGCTGTACTGCTCCGTTAATACCTTATCAAATTCAATACCATCTCTATCTTTGTTGACTCGCAACGGATCGTGACCTATAAATGTTTTCGTATCAACAACATCGCGAATCATGGTTAATATTTTAAACGACAATGAACTCGTATGATTGTCTTCAATAGACTTTATAAGGACAGCTTCGGAATAAAAGACCTTACTTAAGAAGTATGGCCTAGTACTTAAACCATAAACAAGAAAAACATCATACAAACTCAAGTCGACATATGGTTTGCCGCCTGATGTAAACTTTAAATTTTCTTTTAAATACTCGTTTTGGGGAATCAGCTTAGTCCCCTCAATCTTTAACCCCTCCAGCCTTTGTGCTCTGCTAGCAAAAAAAGTAAGATCAAAGATATTTTTGAAATTCGAATCAAAAAACGTATCCCAAGCTCTTTTTAAAGCTCCGGTGTGACTATTTCCTATAATACACACTTTCATTTACAAAAAGCCTCCAACAACTCTTCCTCACAAACCTCATCCGACTTTTTGACTATGGGAGGCGTCTGTTTTGTCTTCTTGTGAAGGTCACCAAACTTATCAACAAGGCATTTAAAGAAGTTATCCATAACAAAACTCACACCATACGGATTCACGCTTCGTTGATTTGGCTCAAAGAAGGCCCCCTTGAACACAGGACTATTGATGATCTCGTATGCAGGGAAGTAATCTACATAGCCTCGGTTAGCTACTAACTGGCTGGTTACCGCTCTTAAGATCGATTTTGAGGCCATCGTCGCAACAAGTACGTGCTGATTCGAATTAGTAGCCATCAAAGGAACAGGAGACACTGTCAGGATAAATTTTAGATCAGAATTCACCTCTCTCATCATCTCCATGGACTTGCCTAAGGCAGAGATGACCTGATTAAATTGCTGATTTACGAATTTATGCCTTATGTCATCAAACTTACCTGCCGCAGTGCCAGGACACATAGGGTATTCGTAACCCAGGTCCGAGTTCACCCAACTCTCAGTTAGTCCTAATGTGAAAACGAAATAGTGTGATTTTTTAATAGCCTCCCTGAACGAGGAAATTGTTTGATCAAGAGAGCTACCTACCTCTTCTTGGGAAGCAAATCCATTAGGTTCAATTCTTGGCCTAAATGGGTCAAAAAACCTCCCCTCTTTTTCCCAGATTTCATCAGGTACATCTTTTATGCCTAAGGCCCACTCTGTCCATTGCTTTAAAAGGGTAGTGGTGTAGATGTTTCCTGTTCTTGCAGAAAAGATGTTGTAGTTGAATGCTTTACAATTCGTTTCGCTCAAACCATATGGTGGGTTTTCAGTGCTTAGCCACTTGAAGCCTCTTTGTTTCATAGCGTTACCAATATGCTGAGCAAAACAAGAGCCAAAAGTCACGATGTGTTGATTCTGCTTGATGTGAAATTTAGGGTCCCAAAGTTCAGATATGTCAAACATGCTTTTATTTGCAACAGAAGATTTCCAAATAAATCTTTCTGGTAAATTATCGTAAGGATTTTTCATATTTCATACCTATTTTTTCTAGTTTATCTTTTAGCGATTGTTTGCCTAGTAAAAAAAGAATTGAATTTACAGCAGAATTGCCTATGCAATACAAACTACCCATGACATATTGAAGTTGCAAATGAAAATGGAGAGAGGTGGGAATCGAAACCAGAACCCCTAGGTGTTCGGGGGGTATAATATCAGTTTTAATGTTTTTCAATGCACACAAGATTCAAGTTGCAAGTGAATAAACTTTGTCTCTGAACTGCTCCGAATGTGCCCCACATTGGTTATTGCCTTTCGAAGCTATAATCCAGACGCCTAAGGTCTTCAGAGTAGAAGTCCTCAGCCATGCTGCGTGTTTTATCGTCGTAGTAGGTTGAATAATGCAAGTGCTCTGAAAAATGGCGTTTGGGAAGCGGCTTGTAGGGGTAGGAGACCGCTTTGCAAATATGCCGAAAATCTTCATCCAGGTTTTCGTAGCGCCCAACGAAGTCTGCCAGATGAAGACAATTGAACGGATGTGTTAGAGGGATGGTGTGATGTCTAATTCTTTCTTTCACTGTTTTTCTTCTTTCGTCATAAATAATCGATTCATCCATAACAATTTCAAGAAATTGTTTCAAGTTGTACTTGGGGTAGTCGGTGGCGTCTAGCTGACTTGTTCCACTTACAAACATGAACCATGCGCTGATGAGACGCTCAAACGGGTTTCGGACGAAAGCGAATTTGAAAAGCCCTTCCCATTCTTTTGGAATTCTACCGAACTCAGGGCCTGAATAATTGTTTTTAAAAAACCCGCTTCGAATGGAGGTTCCCGCTGTTTTGGGAATATGTATAAAGACGCTATTAATGTCTTTCAGTAAAAAGTTAGACATCTTTCAATTGAACTTTTTTGGGGCGTGGTCAGTCTTTAATGTGGTGAGTTGCCAGAGGGGACAACGGAATCCCCTGGCGATGTCCCTCCCTACACCAGAAGGCACCGAAGGGGGAACCGTTAACCGACTAACTCAATTGGGCTCGTAAGCTTCCCATGACGGGAGCACGATCCTTTTATTATCTGTTGACTATGAGTTCCCGGCTACCAAGAGTAGCCAAAAGTTTCTAGGTCCTCTGCATATACGGCCTCAATCTTCGCCCTCAACTCAGGGTCGATGACTTCTCGGTAATTTCTAGGGGTGGTTTTTCTTTTGTGATGGACGGGGCCAGTTTCAAACCCCAACAAAGATTCTATGTCTCTAAAGGCTTTTTCATATGACTCAAACCTACCGATATGCTTTGCCTTGGAGACGGAATGAACTGGGTGGGTCATGGGTGCGAAGTGTAGGCGGAGTTTGGATATGTAGTTATTCTCGTTAAGGGGAATGCTCCGATCAGCGATTGCTTCTAGAATATCGTTAACGGTGAGATTGGCCCTAAATGTTTCCTCTTTTGGTGTCCTAACATCGTAGGTCTTAAACATATGCCAGGCTGAGAGGAACCTGTCGAAGGGGTTTCTTACTATCGCAAAACTGGGTAGACTTTCCCACTCTCTTGGGAAATCACCAAAGCTTCTTCCTATTACGTTTTTCTGCCCTCCAAGAAGGCCTCTGAAAATTGAGGTAGACCCTGTTTTCATTATGCGACAGAAAACGCACCGTGGTTTGTTTATTAATAGTGCCGGCAAGATCAACTCCAGTTGTTAGGTAAAAGCCTTTACTGTGTTCAGCAAGTCAATGTCTATTCAAATTAAAATCAAAAATTCAATGTGAATTTATAAAAAAGAGGCTTGAAAGTTACGGAGCATCAGATGGTCACCCTCAAACAACACCATAGTTGTCAGGCATTTCTGTGGCGTTAAGCGGAAAGTACCGGTGCGGCACCTTTGACATCGACTTGAATTTGGTGATGGCGTTGTCGTAATTGTGGATGCGACTAATAATTTCTTTCCATATTTTTCCGAACACCGGATCATTCTTGGTCGCTCTCATAGTGCGCTTTGACAGGTTGAGGAAGACGTCCTGCCGGTTGATTGCAAAGGTGGCGACACCATCGTATTGCATGACGAGCCGATCGTTGGTCTTTTCCAGGTTTTCTTCGTCAATGCCAGAAGATACGAAAAAAGCGGTATCGGCCATGCGGAGCATGTTTACAAACATTGAAATCAAAAGCGCATTTCGTTTTTGTTCCCCAGAGCCATAATCTGCATATGTGTCGCAGACGGACACCAGCCAGCGGATGGAAAAAGTACTGACGATATCTTCAAGATTGTTTTCGATGAGCTTTCGAAAGGCGGGCCAATTCTGGTCGACGGCTACTGAATTGCGAAGTGCCGATATCAGGGGGGTTGCCGAATTCAATATATCTTCCATGATCTGCCTCCAAATTGAATATAAAATTGGCTTGATAAATAGGACTGCGGTTTCCGGCGTGTTGAACAATCGCTCCGGAATAGTCATTGTTTTTTTGCAGTGCCATAGCCAAGTAATAACTAATTCATCTCCTATTGCCTGTTGAGGCTTTATTGAAAGGAATATCCGAACAATTCAATCTCTCTTGAAAAGGCCTTGGAGATGATCTCCGCCTGTTCAGTTGACAATATTTCTTTGTAGTGTCTTCTGTCGGTCCTGTACTCCGATTTGGCCTTCACGCCTAGAGAACCCTCGAAAGGGATGTTCAGTCTTCTGAAAATATAGGCAAGTTCTTCGGATAGATTCTCGTATTTGACAATTCGGTCTACAATGACACTTCCAGAGTTGTCCGTGTATTTTGGGTAGTTGAAGCAGAATTGGCCCTTTTCGAAATATTCATCCAGCGACAAGTTGTTTTCTGCCCTGAATCTAAGCATATGGTAGTGGGACAGCGTCTTGTCCCAGGGGTTTCGTTCAACACAGAACTTGAAGTAATTGTTCCATATCTCCCTTGACACCTTTTTTTTGATATCTGCTGCCGGGATATGGTTGAAAAATTCCTTTTCCTCATAATTCCTGGCAACGTGGGGCTCTACATGGGGAAAAATGGGGGTCAGGACATCCTCCAGACCGCAATGGCGGGAGAGAAAAACTTCTATCGACGTTCCCGCCGTCTTTGCCGTTTTTATGAAAATGAATTTGTGCTTGTGAGAGATGATCACCGCCACTTCCCCTTTGTATCGTCTCCGTTGATGAAACCGCCATGCGAGGTGTTTCGGGTTGTTCGGTCCCGGTCTCTCCGCGAACCACTCCTCAGGCGAACATGAGACTCTTCGGGCCGAACAGGTCGATATAGAGGGCGATGTCCTCGGCGTACGCCTCGTTAACGATGGAGTGCAACTCGTCGTTGTAGAGGCACCGGGGCCTCGGAGAGCGTCCCGAATGTTTCATGGCCCGTATGGTTTCGGCCGAAAGGGCGGAGAAATCATCCCCGTCGACCAACTCGTGCTTGTCGAGGCCGTGATTAGTCAATCCCCGCGCGTCATGAATGTGCAGGTCGATTTTTGCCCTGAGCGTTCTGACGGCACGGGGGAATTCCTCGACTGAGAAATAATCGTCGTATTCCTTGTAAACCAGGAAGTCGCCTTGCGGTCTCCAGTGCACGTTCCCCCGTTTGACCTCGGGGTTGCGCATCGCCCTGACGAACGCGTCGAAGGTCACCTCTTCAACCCCGCCCTGTTCCCCTGCCATTCTGGCGAACTTGTGCCCGGCGGGTTCACGGCCCACCACCTTGTCCAGATAAACGCTGGCCAGGCGCGCAAAAGGACATCTCAGTATGACGAACGAATAGTTGGCCGTTATCAGGTGATCGAGGTCAGAGGCGAAGGTCTTGTTGTTTTCGTGGATACACTCGTAGTCCCGAACGTCGTCGATGCACCCGTTTTCAAGCGCCAGTGAGAGCCTCATGGTCGAACAGGCGTTTTTGGGGATGAAGCTGTATATCGCATTGGAGCGATATATCCTGAGGGCCCTCTCCATGGCAAACCGGTGGGGTTGGTTGTCGGCAAGGGGGCCGTAACTTGCGGCGGAAAATCTGAGGCGTCTTTTCATGGGCTGTTGGCAATTCCAAGAGGGCAATTGGACCAAGGAGGGTGCCGTCTAATCGAGGCAGGCCTCCATTTTCCGGTAAAAGTATTCGTTGGACATCAGGTGCCTGAGGTTTTCCGCCTCCAACGCAGGGGCATGCCGGGCCTCCCAATGATCCAGCATCTCCCGGGTGATCTCGGTCCACTCGTCGACCACGACGAGGGGGAGGTGCTCCAGGGCCTCGGACATGCTGTTCCTCCGCACGATGGGGATGGCGCCCATGATCAGGGCCTCCCAGCACTTGGGGTTCGGATCCAGTCCCCCTCCGTGGGGACACAGGACAAAGCGGTACCTCCCCATGGCGGCTATGAAGTTGTTTCGGTCCATGCCCGGTTCATGCCAGTCGAACAACTCTTTCCTGTTGATGAAGGTGTCGTAGGCGTTTTGCCTTTCGTTGTCCTCCTCGGGGCAGGTCCCGCTGTGGTGGTTCACCCGCGGGTACCAGCAGCCGAAGATTTTGGGGATTCGGGAGGCGTGCTTCCATGAATCGGCCAGCGCCGCAAAATCGTCCGTCCAGACCGTGGACGAGTTGGTGCCGGCGAGCCACGACGGCAGGTCGGGAAAAGGAATCCCGAGGGGGATCGGTCTGATCTTCTCGTGGACAAGGTCCAGGTTCTCCGTGAACCAGGCCCTCAGGTGGCGATTGCTTATTATGTCCTTCCACCGGAAGTCGAAAAACTTTTCGAAGCCGAGCGGCATGGGGGTGTCGTGGCACGTCGTTACCAGCACGAAGTCTCTGTTCAACCTGCTCAGGACGTTCTCTTTGAAGAAGTTCAAGGCAGTGATTTCACTTCTCACGTAGATAATTCTCGGTTGCCTTGGTTCGTCAACGAAAATGTTATCCTCGTCCCAGATAATCCAGTCGCAATAAAAGGCGAAGTTCGGCATAACTGTTCGAGGATGCCTAACCCGGGTTTGCAGGCAGTCGTTGCCTTTGGTGTAATTTAGGACGGTTTGGTCAAACATGACGGCGTTGAGAAGGGAGAATCCGGACAGGGGTTAACGGGAAGGAACGATATCAGGCACCAATCTTCTTTGCGTCCGGACCAGGCCTCGCCATCTCTTGGTGGCAATAGCCCCGGTGTGATGTCGGCGGTCTGCTCCCGCCTTGTCGGGGAAGTATATTCCTGTTTCTCGGCGGCGGCTTAAGAAGATTTTTAATACTAGCACTCGACTGAATCCCATTGCAAGGTTCACGTTCCTTGGGGGGGGAATCGAAAGATTTTCCGCAGGCAAGGTCGTACGGGTCATTCCGATGGTGGGCACGGAGTAATTGGGGGAGGCGTTTCCTGGCGCTGGAGGGAGGCCGGGACCCCGGATTACCTCTTTGGATAGTCGAAGAAGGACAGGATCGTTGCACCGGCGGCGAGCTCCTTCCAGGATGTGCCCCGCAACTCGGCGCAGAGAATCCCGCAGGTGGGAATGTTGGCGATGCCAGCACCGGTAAGCAGGTTGCCCAACTCGGTCAGGCCCGGGTTGTGGCCGACCAGCAGGGCCGTGTCCTGAGCGTCGTCGAAGCCGCGGATCACGTCGAGAAGCTCGGCGGCACTCGCTTCGTAGATCCTTTCGTCCAGCGCGATCGTCTCTTCCGGATAGGCGATCTCCTCGGCGAGGAGCAGGGCGGTCCTGCGGGCCCTCTTGGCCGGGCTGGAGACGATGAGGCCGGGGGCGATGCCCCGCTCGGCCAGGCGCCGCCCCATGGTCGGGGCGTCCCTTTTGCCCCGCTTGTTGAGGGGGCGGTCGATGTCGGCCAGATCCGGATCGTCCCAGCTCGACTTGGCGTGCCGCACCAGGAGCAGTCTTTTCATGGTTTTCCTCCCCTTTGCTCGTTCCTCATCCCTTCGTTGAATATCTCCATTTTCGAAAGCGCACTTTCTCGAGGGTCTTTCCGTCGATTGGCCCGGGTTGGTTATACTAAGAGTCTAGGCGATAACGGCGGAAAATCCAAAAGGGAGGCGGACCATGCATGTGCTCGGCATCGACATCGGCGGCAGCGGCATCAAGGGGGCCCTGGTCGATGTGACTCGGGGGGAGCTCGTTTCGGAGCGGGTTCGCATTCCGACACCCGCTCCCTCGACGCCCCGGGCTGTGGCAAAGGCCGTACGCGACCTGGCGGGCCGGTTCTCCTTGCAGGGGCCGATCGGCTGCGGCTTTCCGGCGGTCATCCGTGACGGGATCGCCCTGACCGCCGCCAACATCGATTCGGCCTGGATCGGCAACAACGTTGCGGCGGCCCTGAGCGCGGCCACCGGCTGTCCATGCCGGGTCCTCAATGACGCCGATGCCGCCGGGATCGCCGAGATGCGCTTCGGGGCGGGCCGGGGGGAGGTCGGGGTGGTGATGGTGGTGACCGTCGGGACCGGTCTCGGATCGGCCCTTTTTTCAGGGGGAGTTCTTTTTCCCAACACGGAATTCGGGCATTTCCCCATGAAGGGCGGTGCCGCCGAGAAGTACGCCTCCGCCGGGGTCCGGGAAGAGGAGGAGCTGAGCTGGGAGAAGTGGGGCCGGCGGCTTGGCAGGTTCCTGGGGAAGATGGAGGATCTGCTCTGGCCCGACCTGTTCATCATTGGGGGGGGCGTCAGCCGGAAGCACGACCGGTTCTTTCCCGCCTTCAAGGTCCGGGCGCGGGTGGTTCCCGCCCAGCAGCGCAACCAGGCCGGAATTATCGGTGCGGCCTGCCATGCCGCCGAGGCGCTGGAGGTGAAGGGGGAAAAAAGGGGAAAGGTCGACGATTAACCGTCGCATCCAGAGATGCCCTCGGCGCTCAGGGCTCGCCCTTCGCCTCCCAGTCTGTGAAAGGGTGCCGGGCCAGTGCGGCGTTGAAGTAGCGGGGGTCTTCGGAGACTTCGCGGCCGGCCCATGGCGGCAGGGGGACCTCCTGGGCGGCGCTCTCCAGCTCGACTTCTGCGAGAATCAAGCCCGTGTTTTCGCCGAGAAACTCGTCGACTTCCCAGAGCAGGCCGGCATGGGGCACCCGGTAACGGACCTTCTCGATGAGAGGCCGCAGGCAGAGGTGCTCCAGCAGTTCCTCGGCGTCTTCCAGGGGGATGGGATACTCGAATTCGGTCCGGCTGATCCCCTCGGTTTTCCCCTTGATGGTGAGAAAACCCCTTTTCCCCGTCTGGCGGACCCGCACCGCGCGCGGCGGGTCGACGCTCAGGTAGCCCTGGCGAACCGGGATTCCTTCGGCGCCGGCTCTCCACGCATCTCCCCGAACCAGGAATTTCCTCTCGATCTCAACCCCCATTTTTCTCTCCTGTGGACCGGAAGGTTTGCGTCCAGATGCGCCGGTTCGGCTTTCGGGAAAATTTGTCGAACCTTTCGCCAAACTCTTCCCGCGTGCGACCCTGGTGGCGATGCAGGTCGCCGATGAGCATTCCCATGGCCAGCAGGGTCTTCGCCGGGACGGGCCCCTCATCGGCCATCTGGGCGGCGAACCGGCGCAGGGAATCGGTCTGGACCTGAAGGTCCTGGAAGCTGCCAAGGCTGTCCTGGAGGATCTTCAGGTCGCGGATCGCTTTCCGGATTCGACCGGGGGGGTAAAGGCTCTGGAAGAACTCCACCAGGTAGCGCAGTTTTTTGCAGGCGATGCGCAATTCGTGGAGAGCCGACGCGGGCGAATCGATGTCGATGGCCTTCCCTTTTCGCATCACCCTGCGGAAGGCTATGATGATTCGGGCGTCGGCCGTTTCGCGGACCGGGAGGGCGGCGCCCGGGGGGGACGCGGCCGGGTCGGGGCCGGTCTCCAGGAAGGCCTTCCAGTCCCGGAGCAGGTCCCCGTAGCGGCGGGTGTCAAGGCTGCGGAGCATTTTGCGCCGCTCCCGTTTTTGCTGTCGGAGCAGAAAATGGTGCAGCGGCTCCAGGTCGTCCCGCGCCGTCTCCGGGAGGCTGTCGCGATACGCGCAAAACCGGAGCAGGTAGACGTCCATGTCCCGGGTCGCTCCGGTGACCTGGCCGAGCCAGGCAAAACGTGGGCGAAAGGAGACGAGGACCGGCGCCGGAAGAACGTTTTCGACCTGTCCGAAGGCGCAACGGGTGCGGCGAACCGCAACCCTAAAGTCGTGGAGGGACTCCGGGTCGAGGCCCTCCCGAAGGCCTGCCTCGTTGGCTTCCATGGTTTCGAACAGGCGCCTCAGGATCAGGAGCAGGGCCTGCCCCGCGGGCATTTTCTGTGAAAGGGGGTATCGGCGGGCAGCGTCATCCATGGATAGATAGGGTCTGGGAAAGCCCTAGCGCAGGTTGCGTTGTCCGAAACTCTTGGACCTGCGTTTTTTGAGCCGGGTTACGTCCTTGTTGCGCCTTTGGGCCAGTTCGATGAGAATCTCCTGGGAGCTGCGGTCGTCGGCCTCCGGGCGAGGGGAGCGCTGAGCGTAGTTTCCGTCAGGCCCCATCTCCCATCCGCCGCGCTCGTCGTTCCACTGGGCTTCGAGCATTGTCCACAGGTCGCTGCGCAGCAGGGGGGCCTCCACCGGCACCACCACCTCCACGCGGTGCTCCAGGTTGCGCTTCATGCCGTCGGCCGAGCCGATGAGGTATTCCTCCTCTCCCCCGTTGCGGAAATAGTAGATTCGGGCGTGCTCCAGGAAGCGGCCGAGAATCGAGACGACCCGGATGTTCTCCGAGAGGCCCGGGACCTGCGGACGGATCTGGCAGCTGTCGCGCACGATGAGATCGACCCGGACCCCCGCCTGGGAGGCCCGGTAGAGAGCCCGGCTGATGTCGGCATCCTCCAGGGCGTTCATTTTGAAGCGGATATGGCCGGAACCGTTCTCTTCGTGCCGGTCGATTTCCCGCTGGATCTTCTCCAGGAGGGCATTCTTCAGGTGCTTCGGGGCCGGCAGCAGCTTGCGGTAGGTTCGCTTGGGGGTGTAGCCGGTGGTCAGGTAATTGAACAGTTCGGTGGCGTCCCTGCCGATGTCCTTGTCGTAGATCAGCAGACCGAGGTCGCTGTAAACCCGGGCGGTCTCTGGATGGTAGTTCCCGGTGCCGATATGGACATAGCGGCGCAGGCCGTTGTAGTCCTGGCGCACCACGAGGATGACCTTGGCGTGGGTCTTCAGGCCGACGACCCCGTAGGTGACATGGATGCCCGCCTCCTCGATGCGGGAGGCCAGGCGGATGTTGGCCGCCTCGTCGAAGCGGGCCTTCAGTTCGACGACCACCGCGACCTGTTTGCCGTTCTGGGCGGCCGTGATAAGGGTGTCGACGATGGGGCTTCTGCTGGAGGTGCGGTAGAGGGTCATCTTGATGGCGCGCACCTTGGGATCGTTGGCTGCCTCCTGGAGGAACCGCTCGACGGAGGAGGAGAAGGCCTCGTAGGGATGCTGCAGCAGGACCGATCCCGCCTCCCGGATGATGTGGAAGAGATTGCGCTGGCTCTGCAGGGCCGGGTGGTCGATGGGGTGATGAGGCGGGTCCTTCAGCCTGGGCAGCGCCAGCGCGGCCAGTTCGAGCAGGTCGCGCATGCCCATCATGCCCTCGATGTCGAACACGTCGGCTTCCTCGTTCAGCCCCAGTTCAGCGGCCAGGCGTCCGCGGTGGGTCGGGTCCATCTCCGGCATGATCTCCATCCGCACGATGGGGGCGAATTTGCGCTCCACCAGCGCCGACTCGATGAGGGCGAGCAGGTCGTCGGCGTGCTCCTCGCTTCTGTCGGTGTTGGCGTTGCGGGTGACCCGGAAAAGTTCCCACGCGACGATCTCCATGCCGGGGAAAAGCATGTCCAGATTGTGCCCCATGACCTCCTCGAGGAGGATGAAGCGGTTCTTCTCCCCGATCCGAACGAAGCGCGGCGCCCCGGCGATGATCGGAACCTTGACCCGGGCCAGGGAAAGCTCCCGGTCCTCGGGGTAGCGCAGGGTAATCAGGAGGTTGAGGGAGAGGTTGGAGACGAAGGGGAAGGGGTGGGCGGGGTCGATGGACTGGGGGGTGACGAGGGGAAAGATATTGCGGAAATAATCTTCGCGGATCTCCTCTTCCTCTTCTTTAGTCAGGTCCCGGTAGGGGACGACCTCGATGTGGTGGTTTTGCAGCTCCTTTTGGAGTTCGATCCACAGCCTCTGTTTTTCCTCCTGGTGCCTGCGGATGAAGGCGTAGCATTCGGCGATCTGTTCTGCCGGCGTGCGTCCGTCGACAGTGCGGTCATGCACCCCCGCGCCCAGTTGCTGCTTCAGGCCGCCGATGCGTTTCATGAAGAATTCGTCCAGGTTGGACGCGGCGATGGCTGCGAACTTGACCCTTTCCAGAAGGGGGTTGCGCGGGTCTTTGGCTTCGTGGAGAACGCGGTCGTTGAAGGCCAGCCAGGTCAATTCCCGGTTGAGAAAGATCTCCGCGGAACCCAGGCTCGGCGGGGAGGGTCCCTGAGCGGACGGGGCGACCTTGCGCCTCACGGTTCGAGGAGACGTCTTATCCTCAGTGCGCTCCGTTTCCCCCGTCATCCCGCTTGTGGGGAGAGTCTCCTTTTGGATCTTGGCCTGGCTTCTGGTTTCGACGCTCGGTTCCATCTGGTCTGCCATCCTTCTGGATGTTTCCCCGGTTTGGTCTGCTTCAGCCGACCAGGGAGGATTTTCGGTGGGGGAACGCTGGAATCGGGTTTCCCCGTGGCAACAAAGCCCTTTTCAAAAATCCATTTTCAGCGAGGAGTGCTCTCGGATAACAAAGAAAATGAAGGGTGAATCTCCTTCTTGCAATGCGACCGCCGGACACCGGGAAATGCCCTGACCGTGGGCGCTCGGCTTTGGGCGATTACTTTTTCCCCTTCTTCTCGGTTTTGATTTTTTTCGGTTTGCAGACATGATCTTTTTTGGGCGTCTCCGCGCCGCATTTCTGACATTCGTATTTGGCGGACTTGTCCTTGGTTTCTGATTTGCCCTTCAAGCATTTCCCCATGACGAGCACCTTGATAAGAATGGATTTTCATACCATCTCAATTATAATTTTATTGTAACAGATTCTTAAACCATGCCGCCTGTCACGTTCTATTTATGTCATCAAGTTCTGAAAAGAGGCTTGCCGCCATCGATATCGGCACCAACTCGATTCGCTGTATCGTCGTCGAGGTGACGGGCTACAACGATTTTCGAATCCTCGATGACGAAAAGGCCACCGTCCGCCTCGGTGAAGGACTGTTCGCGGGCGGCTCAATCTCCCCTGATGCCTGGGAAAGAGCCAGAGAGGCCCTGCTGCGCATGCGCATGATCATTGAAGGCCTCGGGGCCGGCTTCGTCGAGGCCGTGGCCACCAGCGCGGTGCGCAAGGCGCGCAACGGCCGGGAGTTCATCGTGGCCATGAAGGCTGAAGCCGGGGTGGACATCCGGGTGATCGACGGGAAGGAAGAGGCCCAGCTGGCGGCGACGAGTGCCTATCACAACTTCGACATGGGCGGCCGGCGCTACGCCATGGTCGATATCGGCGGCGGCAGTGCCGAGGTGGTCATCTCCGCAGGGAACCATGTCGAAGAGATCCATTCCCTCGACCTGGGGGCGGTCTATCTGTCCGAGCGCTTCGTCCGGACAGACCCCATCTCGAGCGGCGAGTTTGCAGATCTGCGCAAATACCTCCGAAAATCCCTCAAACAGGCCCTCAAGGGGCCGGACGCATCGCTTCAGACCCTGGTCGGGTCCGGGGGGACGATCACGGCCATCGGGGCCATGACGATGGCAATGCGCGAGGAACGCTACGATTCAATGCACGGCTACGAGGTGTTGCGTTCCGAGGTCGTTCACCTCCTGTCCATGCTGGAGCGCATGACCTTCAAGGAGCGCAGGGCCCTGCAGGGGCTCAACCCCGAACGGGCCGATATCATCGTCGCGGGGGTGGCGGTCATCAACGAACTGATTAGACGGCTCGGCAGCAATGTTTTGAAAGTTAATGAGCGGGGCCTCCGGGAAGGCTTGATCCTGGAGAGTCTCTGGAAGCACGGCCTCATCGAGCGTCGCGCGCACCCCAGGGACTGGCGCGATTCGATCAGGGATTTCGCCCGGTCATGCCACGTTGACATGAACCACGGCGAGCAGGTCCGCAAACTCGCCTTGAGGCTCTTCAAACACCTGGCTGAGCCCTTCGGCCTCGACAAGCGCTCCGGGCAGATGCTGGAGGCGGCCGCCCTTCTCCACGACGTGGGGTATTTCATCAACTACAGCAAGCACCACAAACATTCCTACCACCTTATCCGCCACGCCGACTTGTTCGACTTTTCCCCGCGGGAAAAGGAGGTGGTCGCCAACCTGGCCCGCTACCACCGCAAGGCCCTTCCCAGGTTGCGCCATGAAAACTTCGCGGGGCTCTCTCCCGAAGATCGGACCCTGGTGAAGCGGCTCGGCGGGATTCTTCGCCTGGCCGACGGACTCGACCGGCGCCGCAGCCAGGTTGTCGAGGGGGTGAGCTGTGCTCTCGAGGAGGAAGCCTTCAGCGTTGCAGTGGAGGGGGAGGGGGATCTTTCCGTGGAGGTTTTCGGGGGGCGAGGCAAGGGAGACCTCTTTGAAGAGGCCTTCGGCCTTAGACTCGACATCGCTGCTTCATCGCACTGATCCCTTCGCGCGTCTCCACGCAAAGAGATTTTTGGTCCGAATCGCGGCTCTCTGGTATCTGCTTGCGGGGAAGGAAGCCCCGAGCGATGAGAGGCAGCAGTACCGTTGCGGAGGCCGAAAAAAGGGGGCCCCGCGGGAATGGAGTGGCTCAGTTGAGGTCGAAGAGCAGGAAACGGGCATGGCTGACCGCGGAGATCAGCAGTATCCGCTCCTCGCTGACCGCGGCGCCGTCGCCGGCCTGCAGGGCGGTTCCGTTGAGTTCGACGGCGCCGTCGACGACCTGCACCCACGCATGCCGTTCGGCATCGAGCTGGTGGTCGAGGCGCTTGCCCTTCTCGATCTTCGCCAGGTAAAGGGAGACGTCCTGGTGGATGGTGGCTGAACCGAGGCGGCCGTCCCGGGTGGCGACGGGCCTCAGGGTGTTGGCGGGCAAATCGGAAAAGTCCTTCGTCTCGTAACTCGGTTTCAGCCCCTCTGCATCGGGAAAGATCCAGATCTGCAGAAAGTGGACGGGCTCCTCGTCCGAGGGGTTGTACTCGCTGTGCCGGACGCCGTTGCCGGCAGTGATGCGCTGCAGCTGCCCCGCCTCGATGATCCCCTCGTGGCCGAGGCTGTCCTGGTGCTTCAGCGCTCCTTCGATGACGATGGAAACGATTTCCATGTCGCGGTGGGGGTGGAGGGGAAATCCCCCCCCGGCCTCGACCCTGTCCTCGTTGATGACCCTCAGTTTGCGAAACCCAGTGTGCCGGGGGTCCTGATAGGTGTCAAAGGAGAAGGTGTGCCGGCTGTCGAGCCAGTCCTGTTGATAACGGCCCCTCTCTTCCGACCTGCGCACGGTGATCATCGTTCTGCTCCTTTTGCCGGAAGGCTGTCTTGACGCTCTTGTTTCATTATAGCAGGAGAGCGCAAAGGGGGGCTATGTCGGCAGCAGGATTTCCAGCTCCAGGCCTCCGTCTTCCGGGTTGCGGGCCCTTATGGTTCCTCCGTGCAGGCGCACTGCGCGTTCGGCGATGGCCAGGCCGATGCCCGTTCCGCCGCTCTGCCGGTCCCGGGCTTCGGAGACCCGGTAGAAGGGGTGGAAAATCTTTTCCAGGGATGCTTCGGGGACGCCGGGCCCGTGGTCCCGGATCCGGATGGCGATCGGCTCATTTTCCCGGTGGTGAACATAGACCTCGACCGCCGTTGCCTCCGCCGTGTAATGAACAGCGTTGCGCACCACGTTTTCGATTGCCCGGTGGAGAAGTTCCGGGGACCCTTGGAGAACGACCGGGTCGGCCTGTCTCAGAACCACCGACCGATTGCGGTTGCGGGCCTCGAAGTCGGCGTCTTCGACGATCGACCGAACCAGAGGTCCCAGGTCCACCTCGGTCTTCTTGGCCGGTTCCGCCTTGCCTTCCAGAAGGTTGAGGCTGAGCAGCTGGCCGATCATTTCGTTGAGGCGCTCGGCCTCCCGTTCGATGCGGGCCAGGTCCGATTGCGCCTCGGCGCCCGAGCGCTGGCGCGCCAGTTCCAGACTGACTGCCAGCCGCGCCAGGGGAGAGCGAAGTTCGTGGGAGATGTCTCGAAGCAGGCGCTGCTGGGAACCGACCAGGTCTTCGATTCGCTCCGCCATCAGATCGAAATCGCCGGCCAGGGCGCCGATCTCGTCCTTGCCCTTGATCGTTCCCTGGACCCGGGTTGCCAGGTCGCCGGCGGCGAACCGGCGGGTGGCCCGGCGCAACTTGGCGATGGGGGCGGTCAGGGAACGGGCCAGCAGGTAGCAGATGATCCCTGCAATGACGAAGGTGATCAGCAGGCGCGATCCGAGGCGGTGTGGGTCGAGGAGCATTTCGAGCCGGCCGGAAGGCCGTGCTTTGACCAGGAGGGTGTAGTCCCTCTCCAGGGGCAAGGCCACCCAGAGCCCGTGAGGACCCGGTTTGATCTGGACCTCCCCGCTGTGAAGGGCGAGGGGGACAAGTCGGCGCGGACGCGGCGGAACCGGTTCCCCGGGGAGAAGGCTTTCCGTCCCCTTGAAAAGAAAGAGACGGCTGCGGGAGGCGCCTTTGGGGTCCCTTATTTTTTTCTTCAGTTGACGAGCGCCTCCCTTCTCGTAGGCGGCGACGAGTTCCTGGCCCTGCTGCTGGAGGGCCTGGCGATGGCGGCCAAACTGCGCCCGGTGAGGGTCGGTGTTCAGGGCGAGGATGACGAGGGCGGCGCCGATCAGCACCATGGCCAGCCAGAAGACGAGGAATATTTTCCAAAACAGGCTGCGCATGGGTCAGCTTTCTGCGTGGGGCAGGGCGTAGATATAGCCGATCCCCCGCACTGTCTTGATGCGCTCGGCACTGTCGGCCCGCGGGCCGAGCTTGCGGCGCAGGCTGCTGATATGCACGTCGATGCTGCGGTCGTAGGGGGAGAGCCGGCGACCGAGGACCTTCTTGGTCAGGTCCTCGCGGCTCAGGACCTGCCCGGCCTGTCGCAGCAGCGCCTCCAGGAGGGAGAACTCCACCGAGGTCAGCGCCACCGACTCCTTTCCCCTGAAGATCTCGCGGGTCGCCGGGTCCAGGCGGAGGTCGCCGACGTTCAGACTTTCCTCCTTCGCCGCGGCGGGCGATTGCCCCGCCGCCTCCGAGCGGCGGCCGATGGCGCGGATGCGGGCGACGAGTTCCCTGGGGTTGAAGGGCTTTGGCAGGTAGTCGTCCGCTCCCATCTCCAGGCCGACGATCCGGTCCACGTCGTCGCCCCGGGCCGTGAGCATGATGACCGGGATTCTGGATTTCTCCCGGATCCGGCGCAGCACCTCGAAACCGTTCATCCCCGGCAGCATCACGTCCAGCACCACCAGCTGGTGCTCTTCGGAAAGAGCGCGCTCCGCGCCAGCCTCTCCGTCGTTGACCGTCTCCACCTCGAAGTCTTCCGGTGTCAGGTAATCGGTGAGCAGTTCGCACAACTCGATGTCGTCGTCGATGACGAGAATTCGATTCATGGGTAGATCCTTCCACCGTCGTCTATGGAATTCGTACACCCTAATATTAGCGGAAAGAGGCTGGTCGGTCTGTAAAGAAGTGTAAAGGGGAGAGCTTGGTCGGTACCCGGGCGTAGGTTCTATTCCCCGTGGGCCGGCGCCTTGATCAGCCGGTGCTTGATGCGGTGGGTGAGCCACCAGACCGACCCCAGCACCACCGGCACCGACAGGGCCATCAGCACCTTCTTGTCCAGGTGCCACCGCTCCAGGGGCAGGCCGCCGATCAGGTAGCCGACCAGCCCCACCAGGTAATAGCTGATGGCGGCGATGGACAACCCCTCCACGGTTTCCTGAAGGCGAAACTGAAGGCGGCTGCGCCGGTTCATGGAGGCCAGCAGGCTCCGGTTCTGCTCTTGCAGGGTGAGGTTGACCCGGGTGCGGAGCAGGTCGCCGGCCCGCTCGATGCGCCGGGAGAGGTCCTCCATCCAGTCCTGGACCGACTGGCAGGTGCGCTGGGCGGGGGTGAGGCGGCGGGTGATGAACTCCCCCATGGTCAGATAGCCTTCCACCTTCTCTTCGCCGATGACCTGCAGGCGGTGCAGGACCAGGTCGTGGTAGGCCCGGGTCGCGGAAAAGCGGTGGTTGGTTTCGGCGCGGAACGATTCGAGCCGGGCGGCTTGGCGCGACAGGCTCTGGAGCAGGTCCCGCTCGTCGCCTGCGTCGTCTATCTTCAGAATGCTGGAGAGGGTCTTCGCCAGCTGCTGGTCCATGGACTCCAGTTCAGGGGCGATGCGCTTGGCCAGGGGCAGGGAGATCTGGGAGAGGAGCCGGTAGGTCTCCAGATCGATCAGGCGGCGGACCAGGCGGCCCATCTGGGCGTCGCTCAGGCCCCTGTTTCTGATCATGAAGCGGCCGAAGCCGTCGCCGTGCAGCTTGAAGGCCGAGCCGAGCAAGGCTTTGCCGCCCTTGACCTCGCTGAGGATGACCTTCTGTCCTTCGAAGAAGCCCCCCAGCTCCTCCGGCGTAGCGTCCTCGGTTTCATTGTCCACCGTCAGGTGGAAGGCGGCGACGGCCTGGCCTGGCAGGTCCTTTGCCCAGTCGACGGGAAGCAGATCGAAGGTCGGGTCGCTGAAAGGCGCATCGCCGGGAGGGCAGGGGCGCAGGAGCGTCAGGGAGTAGAACTCCATGTGGCGCTCCCAGTGAAGGACGAAATCGCCGAATTCCTGCCGGTAGGTCGTCCCGCCGGCCGGCGGCGGATTGACGCGGTAGCGGCGGCAGAGTTGCTTCAGGAGGGTGAAGGCCTCCTCCTGCTCCTCTTCCCCTGCCTGAACGGCGAGGTGGGAGATCTGTTGCGGGGTGGCGACGAGGTGGAAGGGCCTGGCGTGGAGTTCGTCGTAGAGGCTTTGGCGCAGCGGATGGGTTGTCAGCGGAAGGAGGTTCGATTCAGGCATGTAAACGGGTTCCCCTCGGGTGCGGTGGCGCCGGGCGCCGAATATTCGGATGTTCTGAATCCACCCGTGATTTGCATCAGGTGTGCCAACAGAGAGAGGCGGGACGAGCGGCCCATGGACGGCCCGGGAAGGAGGGGGGCGGGACAGAATGCCTCTTTTATGGGTTTTTCCTGCCCGAAAGATGTTCCGGCGGGGAAAGGCGGCCGGCTCTTTTTCAGAAGGCGAAGCGGACATTTGCACCGGCGACCCAGGCGTCGTCGAACTCCACCTTGTCCTCCCGGTCCCCGAAACCCTCTTCCCGGAAAAAGCTGCCGTCAAAGGAAAACCCCCCGTAAGCGGAGAGGGTCAGGAGGGCGATTCGTTTTTCGGCGCGCACCTTGACCGTTCGGGTCTCCAGCACCAGGGAGTCGTCCTTGTCCCGCCGCCCGGCAACCAGGTAGCTCTCTTCGTCGATTGCCCCCTCCAGGGCCATGCTCCAGGTCGGGCTCAAGGTTCGCTCCAGGGCGATCTTAGCGCGTCGCACGGGGACGTAGGAACCCTTGAGGGTGGTCCGCTCGTCGATCCGCCAGGAGACACTCGCCACCGGCAGGCCGACCATGAAAAAGAGGTCCCGGTCCGCGAAGGTGTAGACCAGGGTCGGCAGGGGATAATCGAAACGGGTGGTGTAGAACAGCCCGAGGTGCAGGGAACTGCGCTCCCAGCGCGCGACTTCTCGTGAGGCGCTCGCCTGCAGGCTGATCTCGTCGCTGCTGTCAAAGGGCTCGTCACTCTCGGAGGCCAGCCCCAGGGAGAATCTCCACAGGCGGTTTCCGGCGCCGAGTTTGAGCCCGAGCCGGTAAAGGTCTTCGGGGAAGAGGCCGCTGCCGGTGGTGGCGCGATGGGCCAATTCGAAATCCCCGGAGAGGCGGTACGCGCCTAGTTTCCCAAGGCCGAAATTCCCGGTAGCGCGGCTCAGAAGACTGTCGAAGTTGTCCGCGGGCAGGACCTCGAAGGCCAGGTCGATATGGGGGGCCGAGCCCCTGCCCTCGGTTGCATGGGTTAGGGGGGGAACCGTTATTCCGATGCCCCACAAACCCAAAAAACAACAGCTCGCAAGTATCAGAGTGCTCTTGACCATGGTCACTCCTGAGCATTGACGGATCGCACGGGAACGGGCGGTTTCCCCCCACCGGTGCTGGAATATTGCAGCCTCTGTTTCTCTGATCCGTCCCTTTTTGTAAAGAAGCGTAAAGGAAGAGACCCTGGGGCATGACAAAACTTTACCGGAGTTCGCCGACTCTTAACCCAACCTTTACGCAGTTTCGGTTAGCATCCCTACCATGAAAACGGCGACGGAACAAAGGAATAATCTCATGAGCGTTGATGGCGGTGCGTGGGCGGTTCGGGCGAGGGCGGTCACGACCGGGCGGTAAGGCGACAAATCGAAGGCGGGCCACTTGCCCCGGGGAATATTTCCTCCGTTTCCCCGGGGATTTTTTCTGACCCTCGGCCGCCGACAATCCTCCGAGTTCGATGCCCGGCACGGAAATATGAAAAGACGCGGTATTCCGCAGTGGGGAGACGGAAGGGAAGAACATGCTTAAAAGTAATCTCGAAGCCCAGATCCGGGAGACGGAAAATCAACTCGAAGCCACGTTGACTCCGGCACAGATGATGGAATACAGGACGTTCAGGCGGGAGCAGCAGGCACGGGCACTGAGAAGCAGGCCTGGCGGCGCAGGGTCTGGCGACTCCAGTCCGAACGGGGGCAAACGCTGCGGGTCGGGCGAAGTTCGTTGACTTTACATAACTTTACCCAACGCGGTACAGACTTAACACCCGCTTTACCTGAAAGCGGCTACCTTTGAATCAAGGACAGCCCGGTCGGATCCGGACCCGAGCTGAAAGCGAAAAAACCACCCAGAAAGGAGAAAAAGCCATGAAAAACCGATTCTTCATCACCGCTCTTGCCCTCATGACTGCCGCCAGCGGGGGGCTGTTCATCAGCGGCATGTCCCCGCCGGCCATCGCCGAGGAGATCGCTCTGGCAGAGGATGCCCCGATGATGGGGCGCTATGGGGAGAGAGGGCGCGGCCCCGGCCACCGAATAGAGGCCATGGCCGAGGTTCTGGAACTGAGCGAAGAGCAGCAGGCCCAGATCGAGGCCGTCATGGCGGCCGAGCGAGAGGCGACCGAGCCCTATCGGGAGCAGATGAGGCAGACCCGCGAGGAGCTTCGCGAAACCATGCAGGACGGCGCCTTTGACGAAGCCAGGATCCGGGCCCTTGCGGCCCGCCAGGCTGCGGCGAAAACCGAAATGATCGTGTCCAAGGCGCGGACCCACAGCAAGATTTTCGCCTTTCTGACCCCCGAACAACAGGTTCTGGCGAAGAAACTTCGCCCCCTGATGGGCCCCCGAAAAGGCCCCCGGCACTTCATGCATTAAACGAACTGTTCCGTCCCGGTTCGGGCCCCAAGGCTCCCGAGGTCCGAACCGGGACACTTTACTTCTCATTGTTCTGGAAGTGCCCCGCTCGTCTGCATTTTACTTGTCAAATAATATAAAGATTGTTAACCTTTGGTTCGACATCGTCGATAAGAGCAAACCAGGAGAGATCCTGGGACGCAAAGCCACGGGTCCGTCGCAGGAATGCGGACAGCCGGGTTGCCGAAGCTGGTGGATAAAACGATCTTCTGCTTCCCGGTCAAACACCCGCTCTTTCGTGCGAAGAGGGGTGTTTTTTCTTTTGGGAGGGATCGGTGCCCGAAATTGCTGAAAAGGGCATGAATAGCAGCGGGAACCAATCCTTTCCGGAGAGGTTGGCTCTTGCGGACTCCTCTCGGGGGAGGGGTCCCAAACGAGCCTGGTCCTGCCCGACCTCCTCCATCATCCTGATCTTCACCGTTTGCGCGGTGTTCATCGCCGAACTCCTGGTGATGTTTGTGAGCCCGACCTTCGGCACGCTCTCCCCCCTGGACGTGGCTCTTCTGGACGCCCTTCTGCTCACCCTGGTCCTCTTCCCCGTCTTTTTGCGCTGTTTTCTCCGCCCCTATAGGGAACGTCTCCGGCAGCTGCACTGTGCCGAGGAGACTCTCAACGTCGAGCATTCCTTCCTGCAGTCTGTCATCGACGGGGTCATAGATCCGATCATGGTCATCGATCTGGAGTGCCGGATTCTGCTCATGAACCAGGCCGCACGGCTCTATCTTCCCCCGGGAGAAGGGGACGGGGAGGGGCTTCGTTGCCATCAGGTCTCCCATCGTTCCGACCAGCCGTGCCGGGGGGAGGACCATCCCTGCCCCTTGGAGGAGGTGCTCCGCACCGGCAGCGAGGCGATTGTGGTTCACCAGCACCGCCTTGCGGACGGCGAGTTGCGCAGCTATGAACTCAAGGCCTCACCCCTGCGGGACGCCTCGGGAAAGGTGGCGGGGATCATCGAGTCGTCCCGGGACATCACCGAACGACTGCATGCCGAGTCTCAGCTGCGAAGAAAAGAGGCGCGCCTCAAGCATCTGGCTCACCATGACCCCCTGACCCAGCTGCCCAACCGGCTGTTGCTGCGTGACCGCCTGGAGCAGGCCCTGCACAAGGCCGAGCGCCGCAAACGCCAGGCGGCCCTCCTGTTTCTCGACCTCGACCGCTTCAAGACCATCAACGATTCCATCGGCCACGATGTCGGCGACCAACTGCTGCGGGAGGTGGCCCAGCGCCTCTCCGGCTGCGTGCGCAAGAGCGATACCCTGGCCCGCCTCGGGGGGGACGAGTTCCTCGTCGTGGTGGAGGAGTTCCAGAAGTTCACCGACCTGGCCACGGTGGCCGAGAGCATCCTCGGAACCCTCGCCCGCCCCTTCAACATCCGCAACCACGAGCTGTACGTGACCGCCAGTATCGGCATCAGCGTTTATCCTGCTGACGGCATGGATTCGGAGGGATTGTTGCGGTGTGCCGACGTCGCCATGTATCGCTCCAAGGAGCGGGGGCGCAACACCTACCAGTTCTACACCCCGGATATGAACGCCCGGGCCCACGAGCGGCTGCTCCTCGAGGGGGATCTGCGCCGGGCCCTTGACCAGGAGCAGTTCGTCCTTCACTACCAGCCCCAGGTCGAGCTGCCCAGCGGGCGTCTGATCGGGGTGGAGGCCCTGCTGCGCTGGCGCCATTCCAAGCGGGGGCTCGTTCCCCCTGCCGATTTCATCCCCCTGGCAGAGGAGACCGGGTTGATCGTGCCCATCGGAGAGTGGGTGCTGCGGCAGGCCTGCCGACAGGGCCGTGCCTGGCAGGAGTCGGGCCTGGCTCCGGTGCGGATGGCGGTCAATATCTCCGGACGTCAGTTCCGGCAGCCCAACTTCGTCGATACCGTCGACGAGATTCTCGGTGAAACCGGGCTCGACCCGCGCTGGCTGGAGCTGGAAATCACCGAAAGCGTGATCATGGGGGACGTGGAGGAGAGCATCATGACCCTGACCGATCTCAAGGTCCGCGACATCCATCTGGCGGTGGACGATTTCGGCACGGGCTACTCGTCCCTCAGCTACCTGAAGCGTTTTCCCATCTCCAGGCTGAAGGTCGACCGTTCCTTTGTCCGTGACGTGACCAGCGACCCCAACGATGCGGCCATCGCCGGGTCGATCGTGGCGCTGGGCCGGAGCATGGGGCTCGATGTTGTGGCAGAGGGGATCGAGACCCCCGAACAGCTCGCCTTCATGAAGGAGCGGGGGTGCCAGCAGGGGCAGGGTTTCCTGTTCAGCCGGCCCCTGCCTGCGGAGCAGATCGAGAGTTTCCTGCGGCGGGAGCAATCCGGGGAACAGGGCACGTTCTTCCCGGAGGAGACCGGGGGAGCCGCCACAAGGGGAAGACGGGTGGGGGAAATGATGCCGGTGGAGGGATGCCGTGTCGATAAGAAATAAGCTGTTACTGACTTTTCTGGGTCTGGCCTTTTTGCCCTTGTTTGTTGTGGGGGGCGGCGGCTTTTACGCCGGCAAAGACGCCATTCAAAAAAGCACGACGGCCTCACTGGTTGCCGTCGCCGAGCTCAAGGCGAAACGGGCCGCGGCCTTTGTCGCCGACAAGGGCCGGGCCTTGCGGACCCTCCGACACTCATCCGTCCTGTTGCGCAACCTCCCGGTTCTGACCCGCCATGCCGATGTGCCGGGACACTCCGAGTTCGCAGCCGCGACCCGCGCCCTCGACGAGGCCCTGAGTCCCCTCCAAGCCCTCCTCGGCCTGGAGGACATTCACCTCCTCGCCCCCGACTCGAGAATCCTCTACCAAAGCAACAAGAAGCACGCCGTCGAGCGGACCGGTCGCCCTTTTCCGGAGGTCGGGGCGCAGGGGCCTGAAACGCAGCAGGCCGCCGCTCTTTATCGCTGTCACGAGGAGGGGCCGTATGCGTTGCTGCTGAGCGAACCGATTCGCGGAAAGGACGGGGCGATCCTCGGCTTCGTCGCTTTCGAGGTCGGGGTAGAGGGGATCCTCGACCAGGTCCGGGATCAGGTCGGCCTCGGCCGGACCGGAATAACCGTTCTCGGAAAGACGGTTTCGGGGCAGGGCTATATCCATCTCACTCCCCCGCACAAGGGGGGGGGGCATGACCCGAACCTGGTGTCTCCCTTTTCCGAGGCGGGGACAATGCCGATGGAGGAAGCTCTCGCCGGACATAGCGGCACGGGCCTGGTCGAGACCTGCGAGGGGGCCGAGGTGATCGCCGCTTGGCGGCCCCTGCCCGAGCTGGGGCTGGGGATGGTGGTCAAGGTCAATACCGATGAGGCGTTCGCCTCGGTGAGCCGGCTGGAGAGACTGGTCCTGATCCTGTCGCTGTTCGTTTCCCTGATCGGTATGGGCGTGGCCCTGGGGGTCGCCCGGTCGATTTCGAGTCCCCTTTACCGACTGCAGAAGGGGACCGAGGAGATCGGTCGGGGCAACCTCGATTGCAGAGTGGGGACCCTGCGACAGGACGAGGTCGGAGTCCTCTCGCGGGCTTTCGACCGCATGGCGCAGAACCTGAAACAGGTTACCGCGTCCCGCGAGGAACTCAACCGGGAGGTCGCCGAGCGCCAGGAGGCCCTGGCGCTGCTGCTCCAGAGTGAGGCCCGCTACCGTGACCTTTTCGACAATGCCAGCGACCTGATACAAAGCGTCGCCCCGGACGGGTCTTTTCTGCTGGTCAACCGGGCCTGGTGCGAAACCCTTGGCTACGATCAGGATGAGGTCGGCAGCCTTTCCCTTTTCGAAATCATCCATCCGGACTGCCTCGAGCACTGCATGGGGGTATTCCAGCGCATCATGGCCGGGGAGACGGTCGACAGCATCGAGACCTCCTTTAAAGCCAGGGACGGCCGGAATGTCACCGTCGAGGGGAACGTCAATATTCACGTTGAGGACGGCCGGCCGGTGGCCACCCGGGCCATCTTTCGCGACATCACAGAACGAAAAAAGGCGGAAGACAAACTGCGGGAAGTAGGCCTCATGAAGAGCGAGTTTATCTCCACCGCGGCCCATGAACTCCGCACCCCCCTCGCGTCCCTGATGGGGTACACCGAACTGCTTTTAAACCCGGAGGAATTCGGGAATTTCGAACCCGAGCAGCAGAGAGAATTTCTCGGGGAAATCTACGATAAAGGGGAGGTGTTGTCCAAGATCACCGACGACATCCTGGACATCAGCCGCATCGAGTCAGGGCAGGCCATCCCGTTGGAAATGGGGTTCTGGGATCTGCCGGGAATCCTGAAAAAGGTGGTGGGACAGTTCCAGAGCCGTGCGGTCAACCACCGCTTCGAACTCGCCCTGGCCGCGGATTTTCCGGAAAACATTTGCCTTGACCGCAATAAAATGGTGCAGGTCCTTGAAAATCTGCTCAGCAACGCGGTGAAGTATTCCCCCGGGGGCGGGGAAATCCGGGTGGAGGGCTGTCAGGTCGACGACCGTTACCAGCTGTCCGTGACCGACGAAGGCATCGGCATGACCCCTGAGCAGGTCGAGCGGATTTTCGACAAGTTCTACCGTGCCGACGCCAGCAACACGGCAGTCGGCGGATTGGGACTTGGAATGGGTATCGCAAAAAATATCGTGGAAATGCATGGCGGAACGATCTGGGTCGAAAGTGAGCCTTCCCGCGGCACACGGGTCTGTTTTATATTGCCGATCGGTCTTCAAGCTCAGGCGGCGGGGGAAGCGGTATAGAGTCGAACCTCCGCCGCCCCATATCCGGGTGTCTCGCCGCTCCTTGAGGAACTCAGGCCCGAAAACCGCATTCCTCCAGCCATGCCGTGGTCCTTTCCAGAATATCTTCCTTGACCGAAGGGTAGCTTTGTCCGCTGGACTTTGGCACCTTGAAGGAGTGGTCGCCCCCTTCGATCACCTCCAGGTTCCACGGGGCCGTCAGCCTCGGCAAAACATCCTTCAACAGGGTCAGGTCGCACAGAGCGTCGCGGGTTCCGGAGACGAACAGGGTCGGGATCCGAACCTGGCGCAAGTGCCCATCTCGCAGTTTTTCCGGCTTCCCAGGCGGGTGCAGGGGATAGCCGAAGAGGATCAGGCCGTCGGCCGGGAGCAAGCCCTCGGCCACCATCTGCGATGCGATGCGCCCGCCCATCGACTTGCCCGAAACGACGATCCTTGAAGGGCAGGGCCCCTTCTCTCCGGACATGAAATCGAAGGCCGCCCGCCACGCTGCATAGAGCTTTCGCGGAGTGTCGGGTGCTTTTCTTCTCTCCTCGCTGAATGGAAAGTTGAAACGCAGGGTGGCAAGGCCCGCCGCCGTCAGGCCTTCGGCCACCGTGACGATAAATTCGTGGTCCATGTTTCCCCCGGCCCCGTGGGCGATGAGCACCGCGGCCGGGCGCTTTTCTGTTGCATCCTCCGGTTGGGCCAGGACCGCCGAAATGCTCTTTTGCCCGTCTATCGGAAGGGTGACTCGCTCGACCGTCATGGTTCCTCCTCCTGCCCGAAGTTGTGCTCCGATACTTGGTTCGTCACTTATACAATCCGCCGAGCTCTCGGGCAAGGTCGCTGAAGCCTTTTCGGCGCCTCTGCCGGAGAATATGTGCCGGGCTCACCATCCGCTGCCGCTGGCAACGGCGCCGGTATCGAGCCTTGACAGCCCTTTTGGGGTTGTTATCCTTGATGGTGATTTAGGCCCCCATCGACCCGAAAACGAGGTGTGGCATGGACAAGGTCCCTTTGGACGAACCCATCGTTCGCCCGGGAAAGGAGCTCACCCTCTCCGGGCTCGAAACAGACAGCGGCCTGCTTGAATTGCGCGGCGAGGTCGATCGGCTGCGCCTGGAGGTGATCGCTCTTAAGACGTATCTTGGTTCTGCCCACCCATCCTTCAGGGAACTGTTTCCCGACATCCTGGCCCGCACCATCGAAGACGTGAATCCCGAGTTCGATTAACCCAGACAGGGAGCCGATCATGTTCAGCCGGCCACTTCCCTTTCCGCAGGTTCTTCCCATCTATCCCATGCGGGAGCATGTGGTTTTCCCTCACATGGTTTTTCCTCTTTTCGTCAATCCGGCCCAGATGACGATTATCGATCACGCCATGCGCGGAGACCAAATGCTTGGGCTGGTCTCTTGCTTTGTCCCCGGTGAGGAGAGCCGCTTCGAGGACATGGCCCAGATCGGCACCCTGTGCCGGATCAACCAGATTTTCCGTTTCCCCGAGGGAGGGGCGAAAGTGGTGGTGGAGGGTATTCGGCGGGTTCGACTGGTGGCGCCGACCCAACGCATTCCTTATCTTCTGGCCACTGTCGAAACGGTGGAAACCCCCGAGAACAATGGCCTCGTTACTGAGGCCCTGGTGCAGAGCGTTAACGCCCTTCTTAAAATCGCCTTGGCCTACGGGCGGCCCCTTCCGGGCGATGTGCTCAAGATGATCGACCAGATCGAGGATGCCGGTCAGCTGGCCGACCTGGTGGCGGTCTATCTCAACCTTGAACTGCGTGATCAGCAGGGACTTCTTGAGATCACCGACCCCCTGGATCGGCTCAAGGAGGTTTACCTGCAGTTGACCAACGAGGTCCAGCGGCTCCAGGTGCGAGGGGAGGTTCAGTCCGAGGTGGCTAAGCGCCTCGGCAAGACCCAGAAGGAGTACCTGCTGCGTGAGCAGATGCGGGAGATTCAGGAAGAGCTGGGAGACGAGGATCCCCGCCAGTCGGAAATCAACGACTTTCGAAGGAGAATTGCCCGGGCTGGCATGCCGGAGGATGTGCTCAAAGTGGCGGAGAAAGAGCTGTCCCGGCTTGAACGGATCAACCCCTCCTCCCCCGAATACACCGTCTCCCGGACCTTTCTGGAGTATTTGTGCAACATGCCCTGGAGACGGGGTACGGAGGACCGGCACGACATCAATCAGGCTCAGCGGATTCTGGACGAGGACCATTATAACCTCAAGGAGGTCAAGGAACGCATCCTGGAGTACCTCGCGGTGCGCTCCCTCAAGGCCACCACCAAGGGGCCGATTCTCTGTTTTGTTGGCCCCCCGGGGGTCGGTAAAACCTCTCTCGGACGTTCCATCTCCCGGGCCATGGGGCGCAAGTTCATCCGCATCTCTCTCGGCGGGATGAAGGACGAGGCCGAGATCCGGGGCCACCGGCGCACCTACATCGGTGCCTTGCCGGGCCGGATTATTCAGGAAATATGCCGCGCCGAGTCCAACAATCCGGTGTTTATGCTCGACGAGGTCGACAAGATCGGGCAGGATTTTCGCGGAGACCCGGCCTCGGCCCTGCTGGAGCTCCTCGACCCGGAGCAGAACGACACCTTTACCGATCACTACCTGGACGTCCCCTTCGATCTGTCCCGGGTCATGTTCATCACTACTGCCAACATCATGGACCCGGTCCCCCATGCCCTGAAAGACCGCATGGAGGTCATTCGCCTGACCGGCTACAGCGATGAAGAGAAAAGTCAGATCGCGTTCAAGTACCTGATTCCCAAACAGATTGTCGAAAACGGCCTGGAGTCCAACTCCATGGTCTTCGAGGAGGATGCGATCCTCAAGATCGCCAAGGATTATACCCGGGAAGCCGGGGTGCGCAGTCTCGAGCGCAAGATCGCCTCGATTTGCCGCAAGGTCGCCAAGGAGATCACCCAGGGGCAGCCCCCCCATCTCACCGTTTCCCCGGCCGCAGTGGAGGACATGCTCGGTCCGCGCACCTTCTTCACCGACGTGGCCGGCGAGTCCGATCGGGTCGGGGTGGTGACGGGATTGGCCTGGACCGAGTCCGGAGGTTATATCATTTTTGTGGAGGCCTCGCGAATGGCCGGCAGGAAGGATCTGATCCTTACCGGCAGCCTCGGCGACGTGATGCAGGAGTCGGCCAAGACCGCCCTCTCATTCGTCCGGGCGCGGACCGCCCATTTCGGCATCGATGCGCGGTTTTTCGAGAACAGCGATATTCATATCCACGTTCCCTCCGGAGCCATTCCCAAGGACGGGCCCTCGGCGGGTATCACCATGGCGACGGCCCTCATTTCAATGCTCACCGGGCGTCCTGCCCGCCGTGAAGTGGCCATGACCGGGGAGTTGACCCTCTCCGGCCGGGTTCTGCCCATCGGCGGAGTCAAGGAGAAGGTCCTGGCGGCCAGCCGGGCCGGGGCCACCACCGTGCTCCTTCCGGAGTGCAACCGGGAGAACCTTCTGGACCTCGAGGAGTACGTCCGCAAGGAGATCTCCGTATTCTTCGTAGGAGACATGGACGAAGTGCTGGAAAAGACCCTCTTGCCCCCCGAGGGCAAAGGCGCTCCGAGTTTTACCGACAGCTCCGCTACATCCTTCCCCGCCCGCCCCTGACCTGTCCCCTCGACCTGGAGGGGATGAACGGTTATACTATGGGGTAGCCCGTCCAGCCTCAGCCTTACAAGGAGTATCCCCCTATGCACCATCGGTTTGTCGGGAGGTCTTTGACCGCCCTGCTGTTGACCCTGTTGTTGGCCCCCGGGGCTCTTGCCCAGTACCTCGAAGAGAAGGTCCGGGAGCACACCCTGGCCAACGGCCTGAAACTGCTCACCGTGGAGCGCCACGACTCGCCGACCTTCGCCGCCTACATCACCATCGGGGTCGGCGGGGTGGACGAGACCAGTCAGACCCGCGGGGTGGCCCATCTGCTCGAACACATGCTGTTCAAAGGGACGAAAACCCTCGGCACTGTCGATTTTCGCAAAGAAAAACCCCTTCTGCAGGAGATCGAAGAGGTCGGTGTCGCTCTCGATACCCTTCGGGAGGCCAGGGATGCCGACCCGCAGGAGGTTTCCCGTCTGAAAGACCGACTCGAAGCCCTGCAGAAGAGGCACAAAGAGTTCGTGGTCAAGGACGAGTTCTCCCGCATCTATGCCAAAAACGGAGGGGTGGGCTACAATGCCTTCACGAGCAAGGACCTGACTACTTATCTCGTCTCCTTGCCGGCCAACAAGTTTGAACTGTGGGCCGCAGTCGAGTCGGACCGGATGAAGAACCCGGTACTGCGCGAGTTCTATACCGAACGCGAGGTGATTACGGAGGAGCGCCGTCGCTCCTATGAGAGCAGCCCCGGCGGAATGCTTTATGAGACCTTGATCGCCAACGCTTTTACCGTGCACCCCTACCGCAATCCGACCATTGGCTGGCCTTCCGACATCGTCAACCTTTCCCTGGCCGAGACCCGTGATTTCCTCCACAGCTACTACGCTCCGGTCAACACCGTTATCGCCATCGTTGGAGACATCGACACCGAGGAGGCGGTGGCGACCGTGGAGCGCAACTTCGGGGACATTCCGCCCGGAACCCCTGTGCCCCCCGTGGTGGCCGTTGAGCCCGAGCAGAAAGGTGAGAAGCGGGTCAAGGTGGAGTTCGACGCCGAGCCCCGATTGGCCGTCGCCTTCCACAAGCCGACCTTGCCCGAGCGGGACGATTACGTCTTCGACCTCATCGACCTGATTCTCGCCGGGGGCCGGACCTCGCGTCTCTACCGGGCGCTGGTGGTGGAGCAGCAACTGGCCACATCGGTTTCGACCTACGGCGCACCGGGCTCCCGCTTCCCCAACCTGTTCGTCTTTTCCCTCGTGCCACGCTACCCCCACACCCCCGGGGAGGTGGAAAGGGCCCTGTACGCAGAACTCCAGCGGCTGGCCAGCGAACCTGTAACGCCCCGCGAACTCGAACGGGCGCGCAACCGGCTACGCACCGACCGGCTTCGCTACCTCAAGGGAAACACCGGCCTGGCGCGAATGCTGACTTATTACCAGACCGTGGCCAAAGACTGGCGCTACCTTGTGGACTATGACGAAGTGGTGGCGGGGATCGGCGCCGACGAGGTCATGGCCGCCGCCCGCACCTACTTCACCCCGGCCAATCGCACGGTTGTCACCCTTGCCAAGAAAGGGCAGCAACCATGAACCGCCTTCGCTGTTGGGCCCTGATCCTTCTGTGCTTCGTGCTGACCGCCTGTTCCGCCCGGATGCCGCTTCACCCGGACCAGATGCAATTCTCTCCTCTGGCCTTTGAATTGCCGCAGGTGGAGAGACTCGTCCTTCCAAACGGCATCCGACTCTTCCTCAAGGAGGACCACGAACTGCCTCTGGTCTCGGTGACTGCGATGATCGGAGCGGGATCCATCGGCGACCCGGCGACCAAGACCGGCCAGGGTGGAGTGTTCGCTTCCCTGCTGCGCACCGGTGGGGCCGGGGAGATGAGTCCCGAAGCGCTCGACGAGAAACTGGAACACCTGGCCGCCGATTTCTCCGCGACCTCCGACACCTATACCACCACCCTCGGCCTTTCCTTGCGAAGCGGCGACCTGCGGGCTGGACTGGGTGTTTTGGCCGATGTCCTGCGCCGTCCCGGCTTTGACGTCCAGCGTCTCGAGCTGGCCCGCAAGCAGGCCGTCGAGGGGGTGCGCCGCCAGGATGATGACCCCGGAGCGGTGGCCCAGCGCACCTTCATGAAGGCCCTTTACGGAGACCATCCCCTGGGGCGCACTCCCACGGAGAAGACCCTGCAGGCGGTCACCCGCGAGGACCTGGTCGCTTTTCACCGGCGCTATTCTCATCCCGAAAACCTTTGGCTCGGCATTTCGGGGGACTTCTCCCGGGGGGAACTGAAGGCGCTTCTGGAGGAACTGTTCGGCTCCTGGGAAGGGGGGGCTTTCCGGTATCAGGATGTGCCGCCCTTCGGGGGCGTGACCTCTCCGTCGCTGATCCTGGCGCAGAAGGAGATCCCCCAGACCACGATTCTCATGGGACAGGTCGGCATCGAGAAGGGCAACCCCGACCTGCAGGCCCTTCGGGTCATGAACTTCATCCTCGGGGGGGGAGGCTTCAATTCAAGGCTCATGCGCGAAGTTCGCTCCAACCGGGGTCTGGCTTATTCGGTCTATTCCTATTTCCAGGTCGGCCGACTCCTGCCCGGGCCCTTTATCGCCGGGGCCGAGACCAAGAGCGCCTCGACCATGGAGGTGGTAGGCCTGATGAGGGCCCTGATCGGTGAGATGCGCGAAAGCCCCGTTCCCGAAGCGGACCTGCAACTGGCCAAGGAGAGCCTGATCAACTCCTTCGTTTTCGCTTTCACCGACAGCCACGACATCGTCACCCAGAGGCTGCGCCTGGACTTCTTCGACTATCCCGATGGCTACCTGGAAACCTATCGGGACAAGGTGGCGGCGGTGACCGGGGAGGACGTGCTGCGGGTGGCCCGCCGCTATCTCGACCCCGATCGCCAGATCGTGGTTCTGGTCGGGGACGAGGCCGCCCTCGATGCCCCGCCTTCCTCTCTGGGCCTGCCGGTGCGCCCCGCCGCGCAGATAGACTGAGGCGTGGCGGCGAAACTCGAGGTGTCTGCGTCTCTTGCCTCTGCAGCGTCTCTCGGGAAGGGCGCCGGCATCGGTGCCATCGGCAGAGATCTGTTTTTCTGAATCGGGCCGACGATTTGCAGTGTTGGGTCGGTTTCATCGGCAGCACCGTTTATTTGCCGCATCTTGGACTTGATGCTTGTTTTCCCGCATCCCCTTTGTGGTGAACGGGGTGCCGGAGTTCCTGTGCCCCTGAACGTCGGAGGGGGAGACAACCAAGGAAGGATGTACCAATGGACCTGCTCGAAAACTATCGTACCCTGGTGGAACGGGTCGATGCTTTGGCCGGCCGGATCGAGGAGGCCTTCTCCGATGAGATCGCCTGCCATAGGGGTTGCGACAGCTGCTGTCGCCACCTGAGCGTCTTTCCCGTGGAAGGGTATGCCTTGGCCCGCGCCCTGGAGGAAATGCCCGAGAAGGCCGCGAACCGACTTCGTGGACTGGCCCGTAAGGTCGCCCCCGACGCCCCCTGCCCCCTGTTGAAGGGTGGGGAGTGCCTGCTGTATTCGGCACGCCCGATTATCTGCCGTACCCATGGATTGCCTCTGCTCACCGGCGAAGGAGGGGAGCGTCGCATCGATTTCTGTCCTCAGAACTTCACCGGGGCCGCCTCTCTTCCCGCCGAGGCGGTTATTAATCTTGACCTGCTCAACGCCACCCTGGCCACGGTCAACGGATTGTTAGTGGCCGAAAAATACCAGGGGACGCCTCCCGAGGCCCCGCGGCTGAGTCTCGCCGACGCTCTCTTGTCTTCCTGGTAACACCCCATTATCATTGTCAAATTGCATAGATGTGGTGTAATTTAATAAAGCGCCTCTGCGGCGCGCAGGTTGAGTCCTTACCGGAGGGTTGCCGTGGGTCTGCTGGATCAGCTCAGAAGGGTGAAGAGGTTTCTGTTTCGCGACCTGTGGGAGGTTGACATCTCGGATCTGCCGCGGGCGAAAGCCTTGCTGGTTCGGCAGGTGCAGGTCGCGAACCTCGTCGTACGCGATTTCATTGCCGATCGTTGCCTGCTGCGGGCCTCGGCTCTGACCTACGCGACCCTCCTGTCGATCGTTCCTCTGCTGGCCCTCATGTTCGCGGTACTCAAGGGCTTCGGTGTTCAGAACTCCCTGCAACCGCTTCTGCTGGAGAAGTTCGCCGCCGGTTCCGGGGAGGTGATCGGCGAGATCGTCAACTATATCGACAACACCAACGTGGGTCGCCTCGGGATGCTTGGCCTCGCCATGTTGATCTTCACGGTACTGACCCTTCTCTCCAACATCGAGAAAAGTTTCAACGCCATCTGGGGGGTGGACGAAACCCGCGGCCTGCTGCGACGCTTCGCCGACTATTTCTCGGTTGTCACGGTAGGGCCTTTGCTGGTGATCGCGGCCATCTCCATGACCTCCACTCTGCAAAGCCACGCCTTCGTCGCCCGCTTCCAGGCCACCGCCTTCATCGGACCGATTATTCTTTTCCTCTTCAGCACCATCCCCTATCTGGGGATGTGGATTGCCTTCACAGCCCTGTACATCTTCATGCCCAACACCAAGGTGAACTACCGTGCCGCCGTGGTCGGCGGCATCTTTGGCGGTACCTTGTGGCAGTTGGCACAGTTGGGTTATGTCCACTTCCAGGTCGGTGTGGCCAAGTACAACGCCATCTACGGCACCATGGCCGCCCTTCCCATTTTCATGGTCTGGATCTATCTCAGCTGGCTCATCGTCCTCCTTGGGCTGGAGGTGACCTATGCCTGGCAGAACCTGCGCCTCGTCCCGAGCGATGTGCGCGGCGAGCAGGTCAACTTCTCCAGTCGCGAGATGGTGGCCCTGACCGTGATGCTGGTGGTTGGCGAGGCCTTCTATCGCGGCGAGAAGCGCTGGACCCCGGAGCGCCTCTGCGTCGATCTCGACCTGCCTCCGCGGCTGGCCAAAAACATCCTCGCCCAGTTGGTTAGTCTCGGGTTCCTATCGGAGGTGCATGATAATGGCGACGAAGGCTGCCACTATCAGCCCGGTTTGGCTCCCGAAGTTCTAACGGTGCATGATCTGCTGGAGGGGTTGAAGGGGGACGGCGTCACCTTCGCTCGTCTGCGTCGAACCCCGGAACGGGATGTGGTGACGGAGATCGAGGCGCGCATCGCGGAAGCGGGCCGTTCCGCCCTGCAAGGGGCGACCCTGCAGGATCTGGTGACCCGGATGAGGGAAAGAAGGGGGGAGGAAGGCGAGGAGGGGGAAGGGTAGAGCCCAGACTCAGTCGGTCTTGGAACCGGCCCCTTTGAAACTGCGAAGAGAAAAGGCGCCGTCCTCGTAGACGGCGTAGGAAAACTGGTCGATCCAGTCTCCGAGGGCGACCAGAGTACCCTCCTCGATGGTACGGATCATGGGGGAGTGGAAATGCCCGGTGACCACGGCCCGATACCCTTCGGCGAAGCGTTGCCGGGCGAAGGAGGCCAGGGTCGCCTCGGATTGTCCTTTGTTCCTGTCGACGTGGGGGGTTTTCTGGCTCTGGCGGCTGGCCCAGCGGGCCACGGACCAGGCCCAGTCGGGGGGGATAAGGCGCATGAGCCAGTTCAGGGGTCTGCTGCGCAGGCAGCGGCGCAGCAGGCGGTAGCCGGGGTCGTCGGGGCGGACCAGGTCGCCGTGGGCGATAAAAATCCGCTCGTCGTCGATTCGCACCTCGCCCCCGTCGGGCAGGATCCGGCAGCCGAGGGTCTGCTCGAAGAAGGGGCCCATGTGAAAGTCGTGGTTGCCTTCGACGTAGACGATTTCCGTCCCCTCCTCGCGTATCCGGCGAAGGGCTTCCAGGATGGGAACGTACGGGGCAAAGACGGTGTGCCGGTAGCCGAACCAGAAGTCGAAGATGTCGCCGAGCAGGTAAAGTGTGCGGATGCGTCCCCTCTGTTCGTCAAGGAATGTCAGCAGGCGCCGGTAGTTGGCGTCGCCGGGGTCGAGCAGATGGGCATCGGCGATGAAGAGGTCTTTCTCTTTCATGGGAGCCAACTATAGTGACAGCGATGTGCAAAGTCAAGTGACCGAAGCGCCGCCATGGGCGTGTCCGAATGGGGGCCGGCATCGCAGAAGCCCTGGTTCGAATCTTTCGGGCGGGACCGTGGGGGGATCCACGGAGATGCTATGATTCAGGCAGCCGTTTGTCCGGTCCGGGAGGGTCGGCTCAGGTCTGTCTCCAACCTACAATCCAGGAGGAGCCATGCCCTTCGTGAACGTGCGCATCACTACCGGGGCGACGAAAGAGCAAAAGGAACAGCTTGTCGAGGGAATCACCGACCTGCTTGCCAGGGTTTTGAGCAAGAACCCGGCATCGACCCATGTGGTCGTCGAGGAGGTGCCCCCGGGCAACTGGGGAGTGCGGGGGGAGACGGTGGAGAGCCTCCGTGCCAAGGGGGTTCCCGGCATTTCCCCGAAGTGAATTGATCGAGGTCCGACTGGCTCCGCAGAGAGGTGGTTGATGCCTCGGGAAAAGACCTGCGGAACAAGGTGCTTCGTCAGGTCTTTTCTGTTATATTGGCTCCCCCGGACCGCCTCAGGCATGACCGGACGTTTTTCCCTACCGCCGGGAGCTGGCATGAACGAGGAATTCGACGAATACCTGGAAGAGAACGACGACACCCTGGAACTGGCCCAGATGTCTTTGGACCGGGGGGATGACAGCGGCGCTCTGGAGATGGCGGAAAACTGCCTGGAGAACCATCCGCTGCGGGTTGATGCCCTGAACCTCTGCGCGGTGGCGGCCTTTAACCTGGGGGATGAGGTCAAGGCTCTGGGGTTGTTCCAGAAGGCCTTGCGCCTGGAACCCCGCAACGGATCGATCCATCACAATTACGGCGTGCTTCTGGAACGCATCGGCGAATACCAGGAGGCCCTGAGTCACTTCCGGCGTTGCCTTGATCTGCAGCCTGACTTTCCAGAGGCCTACCTCAACCTCGGCAACGTTCTGGACGGATTGGGACGGACCGAGGAGTCACTGGAGTGGTACGATAAGGCCCTCAAGCGGATGCCGGAGGCCATCGACCCCCTCTACAACAAGGGGTACGCCCTCAACCACTTGGGTCGCTTCGAAGAAGCCCTGGACGTCTTCACCCGGGCTCTGGGTATTCGCTCCAACGACGCTTCCTGTTTGAACGGCAAGGGCTACGCTCTTTCCGGCTTGGGGCGCGACGAGGAGGCCCTGAAGGATTACGATCGGGCCATCGCGCGCGAACCCGACACCGCCATCTATCGCTACAATCGCGGTCTTTCCTACTATCGGCTGGGCCGCCATCAGGCAGCCCTGGACGACCTAAAGGTCGTTCGGAAGCTCGATCCCGGATTTTTCGAGGCCTGGGTCGAGACGGCCAGCCTGCTCACCGACCTGGGGCATTTCGGCGAAGCTTTGGTGGTGCTAGAAGAAGCCGAACGGCTGGAGCCGGGCAGCCCCGAACCGCCTTTCTACCGGGGGGTGATCCTGGAGAAGCAGGGGGATGCAGCGGGGGCACTGGCCGCCTTGGACGAGAGCCTTGGCCGCGACCCCGATGCGGTTCATGCCCTCAACAACAAGGGGAACGTGCTCATGGACATGGGCCGGGTGGACGAGGCCCTTGTCTGCTTCGATGCGGTCCTCGAAAAGGACAGCCGCTATTCCCTGGCTCATTACAACCGGGCATGTGCTATGGCCCTCAAGGGCCAGGTGCGCGAGGCCGTACGGTCTCTCGAAGAGGCAGCAACTCTCGATCCGCAATTTTTGGAGGACGCCGATCGTGATCCGGATTTTGACCCGATTCGCAACCGGCCTTCTTTCCGGCGCCTGTTCGGGAGCAATAAGGCGGTGTGAAGGAGGCATCCCGTGAAGCAGACCACGGTGTCCGTCCACGGAATGAGCTGCCAGAGGTGCGCGTCTAAGGTCACTTCGGCGTTGGAGTCCCTGGACGGGGTGAAGGCGGTGCGGGTCTCCTTGGAGAAAGAGGAGGCGTCGGTCGTTTATGATGAGCTCCGGGCGGGCCGACGGGAGATCTTGGCGGCCATCACCGCTGCCGGTTTTCAGGCTGGCGGGGTCCTTGGGGCGGCACACCGGGCACCATCGGAGACCCAGGAGGAAGCCGGGGAGCCGAAGCGGACCGAAACTTTCACCCTGCAGCTTGGGGGAATGACCTGCGCCAATTGCGCCCGAACGGTCGAAAAGGGGGTTTTCGGCCTGGAAGGGGTGCAGGAGGCCTCGGTCAACTTCGCGGTGGAAAAGCTGACCGTGGTCTTCGACGCCGATCGCCTGAATACCGGCGACATCGTGGGCAAGGTGCAGGATCTCGGCTATCGGGCCCTGTTGCCGGGGACTGCCCCCGAGATCCCAGGGCGGCTGATCTTCGCGATCCAGGGCATGCACTGCGCCTCCTGCGCCCGGACGATCGAGAAGAAGCTTCAGTCCCTGGGAGGTGTGCGCTCCGTTCAGGTCAACCTTGCCGGTGACAGCGCCGCCGTGGAGTTCGATCCCGCCGAACTCGGCCGGGTCGAGATCTTTCGGGCCGTGCAGGACGCCGGCTTCACTCCCCTGGAGTCCCGGGGGGGCGCAGGCGAGCAGGACGAGGCCCGCGCCCAGCTTCGCTGGCTGCTCTTCTCCGCTATACTCACCCTTCCCATCCTTCCTTTGATGTGGACCGAGCCTTTCGGCGGGTCCACCGTCTACCTCAACGCCCTGCTCGCCACGGTCATCCAGTTCAGCGCTGGCCTCACGTTTTACCGTGGCGCCTGGACGTCGCTTCGAAACCGTTCGGCCAATATGGACGTGCTGGTGGCCATGGGAATCACCGCTGCCTACGGCTATTCGATGTTCGCCCTGCTGAACCTGTTCGGGGTTTCGGGTCATGTCTTTTTCGAGACGAGTGCCATGCTGGTCACCTTCATCCGCTTTGGTAAGTGGCTGGAGGCCCGGGCCAAGGGGAAGGCGAGCCAGGCCCTGAAGGCATTGCTCCAGCTCCAGGCCGACAGGGCGTCCCTGCTGGTGGACGGCCGCGAGGAGGATGTGCCGGCGGACCGTGTCGGCATCGGCGACCGGGTCGTGGTCCGCCCCGGAGAGAAGATCCCCGTGGACGGGGAGGTGGAAGAGGGCAGTTCGGCGGTGGACGAATCGATGGTCACCGGCGAGTCGGTGCCGGTGGACAAGGAGGCGGGCGACAGCGTCACCGGGGCCACCATCAACCGGACCGGCAGGCTGGTGGTCAGGGCCACTCGGGTCGGCGAGGAGACGGTGCTCGCTCAGATCGTGCGCATGGTGGAGGAGGCCCAGGCGGACAAGGCCCCCATCCAGCGCCTGGCCGATGCCGTATCCAATGTTTTCGTCCCCGCCGTGGTGGCCGTCGCCCTGGCGACCTTTCTCCTCTGGCGGTTTGCCGCGGGGGCCGAGTTCCTTTTCGCTTTCAAGATGGCGATCGCGGTTCTGGTCATCGCCTGCCCCTGCGCGCTCGGTTTGGCCACCCCGACCGCCATCATGGTCGGCAGTGCTGTCGGTCTCTCGGCCGGAATCCTCTTCAAGCGCGCGTCGGTCCTGGAGAACATGTCCAGGCTTGACGTGCTGCTGCTCGACAAGACCGGCACCCTCACCAAGGGGGAGTTCTCCGTCACCGACCTGATTCCCGCCGGGGGCGAAAGCGAGGCGGAACTGCTGCGGGTCGCAGCCGGGGCCGAGGCGGGCAGCCTGCACCCCCTGGCCCGGGCAGTGGTTCGCCGTGCGCGTCAGGAGGGCATCGACATCCCCGCCGTCGGGGAGGTGACGGAGGTTGGCGGCCACGGTCTGATCGCAGAGGTGGAGGGCGCAAGAGTTCTCGCCGGAAGCCATCGTCTCATGGAGCGCGAGGGGGTGGACGTGACCCCCCTGATGGAGACGGTGGATGAACTGACCGCCGCCGGCAAGTCGGTGGTCTATCTCGCCAGATCGGGCGCCTTGCTGGGGGTGGTGGGCCTTGCCGACACCCTTCATGAGAACGCTGGCAAGACCATTGCCCGGCTCAGGGACCTGGGGCTGAAGACGGTGATGATCACCGGCGACCGGGCCGCGGCGGCCCGGGCGGCGGCTGCCGAGATCGGCGTGGACGCGGTGGAGGCCGAGGTCCTTCCGAGCGACAAACTGGAAGTTGTCCGCAGGTACCAGGGGCAGGGGCACTTCGTGGGGATGGTCGGTGACGGCATCAACGACGCACCGGCCCTGGCCCAGGCGGATATCGGCATCGCTATCGGTAGCGGTACGGACGTGGCCAAGGAGACCGGCGACATGGTCCTGGTCCGGGGGGACATTCTGGACGTGGAACGGGGTATCCGCCTCGGCCGCAGGACCCTGGCCAAGGTCAAACAGAACCTGTTCTGGGCCTTCTTTTACAACGTGGTCGGCATCCCCATTGCCGCCGGTGCCCTTTACCCGGCCTTCGGGGTGGTTCTCAAGCCCGAGTTCGCCGGCCTCGCCATGGCCTTCTCGAGCGTTTCGGTGGTCACCAACAGCCTGTTGCTTCGCCGCTACCGGCGCCGGCTCTGACAGGTTTGGGGAAAACAGGGAAGGAGAGCGTCATGGGCAGAACGGTCATCGGGGTTGTCGGGGCCTCCAGCGTCAGCGCCGGCGGATACGACAAGGCGCGGCAGGTCGGCCGGCTTCTGGCGGAGCGGGGGGCGACCCTGGTCTGCGGTGGCCTGGGTGGGGTCATGGAGGCGGCCTGCCGTGGGTGCAGCGAGGCCGGGGGGTTGGCGGTCGGCCTTTTGCCCGGCGGCGAGGCGGGACAGGCCAATGCCTACGTGTCCCTGGCCATTCCCACCAACATGGGGCACGCCCGCAACGTTATCATCGCCCATACGGCTCAGGCACTGATCGCCGTGGAAGGAGAATACGGAACCCTCTCCGAGATGGCCATCGCCCTCAAGCTGGGGCGCCCGGTCATCGCCCTCGACGCCGGATATCGTCTCGAAGGCCTGGCCCATGCCGCTACCGCCGAGGAGGCGGTACGGCTGGCCCTGGAGAGCCTCGGCGGCGAAGGGGGCCTATCATGACCGCGGAGGGGAGCCGTTCCAGGACCTTTTCCGACCAGTTGATCGAGTGGGTGCGGGGCAAGGGGCGCATCCTGATCGTGGCCCATGACAATCCGGACCCCGATTCTCTGGCTTCCGCTTTCGCCCTCCAGCACCTGTTTCTGGTCAAGGCCGGGCAGGAGGCGACCATCGCCTTCGGCGGAGTGATCGGGCGGGGCGAGAACCGGGCCATGGTTCATGAACTTGAAATCGGCGCTGTCCCCATCGACGGCCTTGATCTGGACCAGTATGGAGTGGTGTGCATGGTGGACACCCAGCCGGGCACGGGGAACAATTCCTTTCCCGCCGGCCGCCGGGTGCACGTCGTCATCGACCACCATCCCCTGCGTATCGAGGCACCCGGCCCCTGGGTCGACGTGCGGGAGAACTACGGGGCCTCGGCGACCATCCTCTTCGAGTACCTCGTCGCTCAGGATGTCTACCTGAGCACCAAGCTGGCCACGATCCTGTTCTACGCCATCAAGTCAGAGACCCAGGATTTGGGTCGAGAGTGGTGTCGGGCCGACCGGGAGGCTTACCTCTCTCTCCTTCCATTGGCCAATAACCGGATCCTTTTCAACATCACTCACCCCAAGTCCCCCCGCGCCTACTTTTTCTCCTTCTACCGGGCGCTTAAGAACGCCCGCATTTTCGATCGGGTTCTGGTCTTCAACCTTTACGACATCGAGATTCCTGACATGGTGGCCGAAATGGCTGATTTCCTGCTTCGCATGGAGGGGATCGAGGTCGTCCTGGGCATGGGGCGGTACGGGGAGAAGGAAATTCTTTCTCTTCGCACCTCCGATCTCTCCCTGAAAGCGGGGGAGGCCCTGCACCGGGTCGTCGACGGTCTCGGCAGCGCCGGGGGACACGGCATGACCGCGGGCGGACAGATCCGGTCCATGCAAGGCAGCAAGGCCGCCCAGCGGGAACTGGAGGAGACCTTGACCCGCAGGCTCCTGAAGACCCTGGGCATGCCCTTGGTGTATGGCGCAAAGCTGATTCCCTCCTGATGCGGGGAGGGAGCCCGGCCTGGGGGCGTTCGCATTGACAGGGCGCGATAAATCGGGGTATAAGGTGGGCGCCCGACTCCGCCCCGAGGTGACCATGGTCCGAACTTTAATCCTGCTCTGCCTAGCTCTGACCCTCTCCGTGCCGGCCGCGGCCTCTGTGGAACTGTCCCTCGGGCGCCAGAAGCCGACCACTATTCACGAAGTCTACCTGCGCGACGGGGTCGCCTACCTGGCGCTCGACGACCTGCTTCCTACCCTGGGCCTGCGCGGCCGGTGGGATTCTGTGGAGCACGTCTACCTCATCAAGAGTTCATGGGGCACCGCGGTCATCTCCCCGGGCAGCCAGTTTTTGCGCCAGGGGGAGCGGTTCGTTCCCCTGCAACGCCCCCCCCGATTCATCGACGGCCGACTGCGGGTTTCCTCGGATTTCATTACCGAGCATCTCGCCCAGATGGTCGAGAGGCCGATCTACTTCCGCAATCTCCATCCGACCGCCCCGACACAGCAGGAGAAGCAAAACCCCCTCGATCGCTTATTCGCCTTCCTGCTGCGCAAGAAGCAGCCGGTCTCCGGAGGCGGATTGCACGGGGTGGCCATTGACCCCGGCCACGGCGGCCAGGACCCGGGGGTTCTCGGCCCTCTCGGAGGCAAGGAAAAGGAGGTGACCCTTGAGGTCGCCCGGCAGTTGGAGAAGCTTGTCAAGATGCGGCTCGGCATCCCGACCTTTCTGAGCCGCGACGGCGATTATTCCCTGACCTGGGAAAAGCGCCTGGAGCCTGCGGCACGCCCTGAGGTCGACGTGCTTCTCCTGCTCCACGCACAGGCCTCCCTCGGTCATGACCCGCGGGGACTCAGTCTTTTTGTGCGGCCTCGCGAGGGGCTTCCCGGTGGCGGTCCCGAGGTTGGCGATGGGGAAAGCATGCGCCTGGCTCGCCACCTCACCGAGGCCCTGCGCGATTCCGGCATGGAGGTCGCCGGGATTCGCGAGGCGCCTTTGCTGCCTCTCGGCCGGGGCGACCTGCCCACGGTCTTGGTGGAGCTGGGTTATCTGTCCCACCCCGGGGATCGGGTTCTGCTGCAGGATGCGGATGGGCAACAAAAACTGGCCGGCGCTCTGTTTGCAGGGCTGAAGGCTTTTGCAGATGAACTCAAGGAGGTCTCACATTGAACGGAAGCGATGACCGGCGCCCGGACGGGCGCGTTCCGGCCCAGCTGAGGTAAGTCACATTTCAGAAGGGTTTCACCCGCTACGCCGAAGGCTCGGTCCTGGTTCGCTTCGGGGAGACCGTCGTGCTGTGCAACGCATCGGTCGAAGAGAAAGTTCCCCCCTTTATGCGCGGAGAGGGGCGCGGCTGGGTGACGGCCGAATACTCCATGCTTCCCAGGGCCACGCACACCCGCTCGCCCCGGGAGTCGACCCGCGGCAAGGTCGGTGGACGAACTCACGAGATCCAGCGTCTCATCGGCCGTTCCTTGAGGGCCGTGATCGACTTGGAGGCCCTCGGCGAGCGAACCATCCAGATCGATTGCGATGTGCTTCAGGCCGACGGCGGTACCCGGACAGCAGCCATTACAGGATCCTGCGTGGCCTTGGGCGATGCCCTGGATGGGCTGGTCGAGCAGGGCCTCCTGACCCGTTCGCCCCTGCTGGAGACCGTCGCAGCGATAAGCGTCGGGATTGTCGATGGCCGGCCTCTACTCGACCTTAATTACGAGGAGGATTTCGGCGCCTCGGTGGACATGAACTTCGTCATCACCGAATCCGGACGCTTCGTGGAGGTCCAGGGGACCGCCGAAGAGGAGCCATTTACCTCGCAACAATTGGATGCCCTGCGCGACCTGGCCCTTGGCGGATGCCGGGACCTCGCCCTGCTGCAGAAACAGGCCAAGGAGGGATGATCATGGAACTGGTGGTCGCGACCCGCAACGAGGGTAAACTCCGGGAGATTCGGCGACTGCTCGAGGGGACCAGGTTGGAGGCCCGGGGGCTTGACGCCTTTCCCGAATTGGCGGAGATTGAGGAGGACGGCGATACCTTCGAGGCCAATGCCCGCAAAAAGGCCCTGACCGTGGCCCGTCATACGGGTCTCCTGACGCTGGCTGACGATTCGGGGCTGAGTGTTGAGGCTCTCGCCGGGCAGCCCGGAGTGCGTTCCGCCCGCTATGCGGGTGAGGGGGCCAGCGACGCCGACAATAACCGGAAGCTTGTTGAAGCTCTGGCGGTAGTTTCCCCTGAACGGCGCCAGGGAGCTTTCCACTGCGCCATGGCCCTGTGTTGGCCAGAGGGGAAGTGTCTCGTTTTCGAGGGGCGTCTCGAAGGCCTGCTCCTGGACGAGCCGCGCGGCGAGGGAGGCTTCGGTTACGACCCCCTCTTCCTGGTGCGGGAGTATGGCAAGACTCTTGCGGAACTCCCCCTGGAGGTGAAAAATCGCATCAGCCATCGGGGGCAGGCCCTACGCTGCGCCCTCGAGTATCTCCAGAAACTTCCCTGAAGGACAGGCCTGATTCGCCGCATCAGGCCTGTCAGCCAGAACCGACCCTGCCGCCCGACTCCCCCGCTTGCCTTGCTCTGCCAGATCCCCCACCCCCAAAGAGGTGCCCATCGCTGGTCTTCGGGGCCTGATTGTTCACTCTGTTACTCGGGAAGGATTAAGAAAAGGTAAAGTGGAACCCTTGAGTTTGCCCTTGTCTTTTTTATCCATATATAGGAAGATACGGCAGATGTTTTCGGTTCGGTTTTGGGGCCGGGACAGATCGGCTTGAGGAGGCCAGGCTTGTGAAGTTGAATAGAAGAACCTTCCTTGCTGGGATGGCTGCGGCCACCGGCGCGATGATGGTGCCATGTTCGAGAGCCCGGGCGGCCGCGAGCAAGGACTCCTACGCCACGCTCATTGACCTGACCCGGTGCGACGGTTGCTCCGGAGAGGAGGTCCCGCTTTGCGTGGGGGCCTGCCGCACGGCTTGTACGCCCAAATTCCCCGAGCCGGACCCGGCAAAACTCAAGGACTATTGGCCCCAACCCTTCCACGAGGACTGGAGCGGTCGGCGCGACATCACCGATCGGCTCACACCCTACAACTGGAGCTATGTCCAGAGGGTGTCCGTCGATGTGGACGGCCGGCGGAAGGAAGTGGCCATCCCCCGTCGCTGCATGCACTGCGACAACCCCCCCTGCGTCAAGCTCTGCCCCTTTGGAACCAACAAAAAGACCCCGGAAGGTCCGGTTCACATCGACCCAGACCTCTGCTTCGGTGGTGCAAAATGCCGCACGGTCTGCCCCTGGCATGTGCCGCAGCGGCAGGCGGGTGTTGGAATCTACACCCATCTCGACCCCCTGCCGGTGGGGGGGGGAGTTATGTACAAGTGCGATCTTTGCCGGGATCGCCTCGCTCTGGGTGAGCAGCCCGCCTGCCTGGCCGCCTGTCCCCGGCAGGCCATGCACCTGGGGACCCGGCGCGAGATCGAAGCGCTCGCCGACGACTTGGTGGCCCGTTGTCAGGGACACCTTTATGGTCGTACCGAGAACGGAGGGACCTCGACATTCTACGTTTCCCCTGTCCCCTTCGAGGAACTCGATCGTGCCCTGCTTGAGCAGGCCGAGGACCCCAAAAAGGTAATGCGCCTGCACCAACCCGAGAACCTTCTGGAGCGGCACACCGTCCTGGCCAAGGCGGCCCTCGTCGCCCCGGTGGCCGGAGCGGTGGGGGCTTTCGCCGCCACCGTGATAAAGAACAGAGATGATGAAAAATAGCGAAAAGGTAGTCCGTCACTCTCTCGCTGTGCGGCTTGTCCACTGGTTGGTCGCCATCAGTGGCCTGTTGCTGATTTTTACCGGGATGGGCGAGTTGCCCATGTACAAGCGCTACAACCTGGTCAAGTTGCCGGGGCTGGGCTGGGCCGGAGATTTCGAACTGAACCTGATTCTTCACTACGGGACGGCCGTCGTGTTCGGTGCGGCGGTCTGCTTTCACCTGGTATACCACCTGCGGAGAAGGGAGCTGGCAGCCTGGCCGCAGAAAGGCGACTTCAGGGAGAGCCTTTCCATTATCAAGGCACTCTTGTCGGGCGGAGAGGAGCCGCCCCACGGCAAATTCCTCGCCGAGCAGCGCCTGGCGTACGCCGCGACCGGAGCCGTGTCCCTGCTGCTTCTGCTCACCGGTTTGCTCAAGAGCTACAAGAACCTGGGGGCCATCGTCATCGATCCTTCCATCCTGCAGGTGGTGACCGTCCTTCACACCGTTGGGACAATGGTTTTCATGCTGCTGATCATCGCCCACGTGGGGGCCTTTGCCCTGAGGGCCAACTGGCCCCTGCTGCCGACCATGCTCACCGGCGCGGTGAACCGGGATTACGCCCGAAGGCGCCATCGCAAGTGGCGCATCTAGAGAGACAAGGCCGTCCTGCAAAACATGGGCGGCCTTTTTTGTTCCATTCCCTTTGTTGCTGGGCGGGTTTTGCCTTCGGACTGCTGGAGGGGTAGAATGAAGTGAGGGCGCACTTTGGCGCCCCATCCTTCGAGGAGATCGATGAAACTTTATCGCCTCCATTACCGGCAAAAACTGCCTGTCTCTCTCGAGGAGGCGTGGCGGTTTTTTTCCGACCCGGCCAACCTGGCCTCCATCACTCCACCGGGGCTCGGTTTCGTTGTGACCTCGCCCCCACAGTCCGCCATGTACCCCGGTATGATTATTTCCTACCGCATCCGTCCCCTCGTCAACATCCCCCTTGCCTGGGTGACCGAGATCACCCACGTTCGACAACCCACCTATTTCGTCGACGAACAGCGCGCTGGTCCTTATCGTTTCTGGCAGCATCAGCACCATTTTCGAGCCATTCCCGGCGGCGTGGAGATGGAGGACCTGGTTCACTACGCCCTGCCCCTAGGTCTTCTGGGTAATTTTCTTCAGCGAGTTGCGGTTGGCCGCCAGTTGGAAGAGATCTTTTCTTTCAGGCGTCACACCCTCGAGAGCCTTTTCCCCGTTCAATGAACTCGCCCGGGTGCGGGGGGAGAGTGGAAAAGGCCCCCCCGGGGGGGCCTGCAAAAGAATAGCCCCGGCAATAGCCGGAGCTGATTCCTCATAACTCATGTGACAACTAATCGCTGCTGCCGCCCTTAGGGCGAGACGCCCAGGGCCTTAACCGTACTCACGGTCAAGTACTTGCCAACCGCCAGGTTTTTGTCCTTCTGGAAGGCATTGACAGCCGCCATTGTCTGGGAACCGACGTTGCCGTCGATAGGACCAGGGTTGTAGCCCGCTTTTTGCAGCGCCCGCTGGATTTCCATGACCTTGCTGCGGGTTGTATTGGTGTCACAGAGAATCTCTCTCCACTCCATGTGGTCTTCGGACACCTTCGTCTTCTTTGTCACCGTCTGATACTGGGCTGCCACCGGAATCCGCACTTCGCGGGCCGGTTCGACCAGTTTCGTCACCTGGACGGTATTGTACGTGGCCGGGATATCGATCACCCGGGTGGTGGGTTCCTTGACCAGTATCTGCTTCTTCACGGTCTTGTAAACGGCCGGAGTCTCAATCGCCTTGGTGGTGGCCGGAGACTTGAGGACCTGCTTGGAAACGGTCCGGTACTGAGGAGGTTCTTCCACCAGGCAAAGGATCTCACCTGTCGACTCGTCGATCCGCTGGATGGGGCCGGTCCCCTTTTTCCAAACAGTCTGGGCAGGCTTGACCATGATCTGCTCTGTGACCGTCTCGTAGCGGGCGGGAACTTCCACCAGTTTCGTCTTTGCCGGCTGCACGAGAATCTGCTCTTCCACCCAGTCATGCTGGGCAGGGATCACCTCGAGCCTCTGAGAGGCCTCTTGGGCCAGCACTTTCTCGGTGACCGTCTCGTAGCGGGCGGGGATGATCTCGATCCGCTCTCCCGCCTCGTGCTTGAGGACCTTCTCGGTCACGGTCTGGTACTCGGCCGGAATGAACAGCCGGGCATAACAATGGCCAAGTTCGGCGTTGGGCGGGAAGAGAGCTTCACCCCCGGCGAACTGGAGAGCGGGTGCCGCCGGAGTCTGCATCATGGAGGACATCTGCTGGGCTTCCAGGGCTTTCTGCTCAGCCGAGAGGGCCGCCATCTGGCGTTCAAGCTGCATGTTCTGCTGCGCCAATTGGGACTCTTTTGCAGCCAGAAGTGCCTGCTGTTGGGCAAGCCCTGCCTCACGCGCCTGGATTTCAGCCATGCTCGCGCCGGATTCCATCATCGCTCCGGTCGTGGTCCCGGCCATCTGAGGCTCGGTCGAGGCGCAGGCACTCAGCATCAAGGCAACCGCTACGGTAGCGATTGTGCTGAGGAACACCTTGGTCTTCATAGTTTCCTCCTTCTTGCGGTTAATTGGTCATGGGTGAGAGGGCCACTGCCGGGCGCTGCCGGCCCAGCGGGCTAGGTCGGGCCGGCAAATCGGGTCTCACCCCTTGTCTCCATTAAATACCCGAAAAGGTCCTTGTCAAGCTATATGGCGGAAAAAAATATGGGGGCGCCGGTTTTTTCTCCTGTGAACAGGGGGTTGGGTGAGAGACGTCTATGGAAAAGCTCCCGGAAACATTTTAAGTGGTTAATTTAGCGTAGTTTTAGGCCGGTCGGCCCAAAGGGTAAGGAGTGGTGATTTCAGCGTCTTAAGTAGCAGGGGATCGGTCTTTGGTAGGCCTTTTGAATGGGGGGGAGGGGGGTTCTGTGGCAAAGGTGGCATGTATATTGAATATGAAAGGAGCAGTGTTATTCGGCCCAGGGTCAAACCTCCGGCTGAATGCATCGGTCCCGCTAGGCGGATGAATTCAAAAAAGGAGTACACCCTGTCCATGAAGTCGCTGTTGCCCCTGTTGCCCCTGTTGATCCTGCTGACCCTGGCCTCGCCCGTTCTGGCTCTTTCCGCGATGTCGCCCTCCATTCTTTTTTCCCAGGAGGTTATCGCCATCGCTCCGGACGGAACCCCTTATCCCGCGCAGACCATCGACCCCGCAGCCATTCCCGGCATGCGCACCTATGATTTCGACCTTGGAGGGGGCAGGGCGCTTCAGATCTGCTCCAACCTGGCCGATCCCGAATCCCGGGGCCTGAACGAAACGGCCGGGGTTGTACAGCGCAGCTATCGATATATCGAGGCCGCCTCCGGCCGCACCCTGGAACGGGGGGTTCTCCTTTATATCATCGAGATGGAGCGGATTCCCGTCTCTTACAGGTTCCAGGCCAGTTACCAGGAAGCCCAGTGGGGCGAGGTACGCCTCGCCCTGGTGGAGCCGGGCCAAGACCTTTTCGGCCCCAACGCGGCCGAAGGGCTCACCGAACTGATCTACGACACCATCCCTCACGAACTCGGTCACGACGTTCTCTCCGGCATGCCTTGTATGCTTCACGATCTCGACGGTGAGGCCTCCGTCCATACCCGCTGGTTCATCGAGGGGATCTGCGAAGTGCTCGCCAAGGGCTTTGCCGGCCAGGAGGATCCCACCTTGCTGAAACGCTTTATGGCCCTGCGAAAGGTCGGGACGGTGCTGGATGATCTTTCGGTCCGCGACCAGCTCTTCTCCTGGGCTCAGCACAACGGCAACCAGATGGTTCTCGAGTCGGATCTCTACGGAGCGGCTCTTCTCGTGATGATGGCCTGGACCGAGAAGGTGGAATTGGTCACCCTGCTCGACCGCCTGGAGCGGGATTCCAGGTCGTTCTGCGGCAACGATCTGGTGGCCCTGTTGGGTGTGACCACCGGACTCGGCCGGGAGGAGATGATCGAGCGGGCCAGCCTGCTTGGCCAGCGCATCGAAGAAGAGATCTTCCTCGTCAAAAACGAGGCGGATTCCGGGGATGTGCTCACCGTTTCGACACGCGCCGGTTCCTGAATCGATCATAGAGCCGAGAAAGAAGCCCTCTTTCCCAAAAAGGGGGTCCTGATTTGCCGGACATCCCCATCCTGAACCCTAAAAGCCTCCAGGCCATCATGACCTGGAGGCTTTTTTTCATCCCGTGTTTGTTGATGAAACCCTGCGGGTCAAAGAATCTTTTTACGCCCATGAATCCCCGGGGTTTTTCCCGGGCCTGCCTGGCGATCGTCTGCAGTGGGGGCGACTTCACGCCCTCGGTGTCGATTCAGAAAACCTTTGTGTTTTAACGTCTTCGGGGCGGGAACAGAACCTAAAGTTCGATTTTCCCCCTTCAGGAAAATAATTAGCTACGCTATACAGACAACCGTTGAAGGGGCTATAATTGTTGCAGGAAAGCCTTGAAGTCCGGTGTTTTTCGAATTGATGTTCCTTCGGCGGTGTCGGGGGACGAAAAGGGCTGCAAGGCTTGGTTCGAACCTCGCGGCAGCGGGGTCAATTCTTCAGGAAAGGAGAATGGTCATGGGAAGCAAATATATCGAATGCCATGATTTTCCGGGTGGTGACAAGTGCAAACATTCCACGACCCTCACCGCCGATAGCGAAGAGGAACTCCTCGAGGAAGTGGTCAGGCACGCCATCAATGTCCACGGTTGTGCAAACACCGAAGAGTTCCGGGACCATGTCCGCAGGGAATTCAAGGACGGGAACCCGCCAGCGTAAAGGCGCGAACCGTTGTATGGCGATTTTTAAAGGACACTTCGATCGAAGTGTCCTTTTTTCATAGCCAATTGATGCAGTGATGTTCGTCGCTATCGGACATCGGGTGACGCCGGGAACCATTAAGCCTGGCTGTCCCCAGAGGGGAGGCCTTTGTCTTTTGACAGGTATCCGGCGAATGCAGTGAACCCCTGCTTGAGAGGTCTTTTGGCCTGGCCCGGGGGCGGGCCTAGCCCTGTCCAAAGCTTACTTCGACATCGGTCCGGTGGGCCGGATCGATTTTCCAGAGGGGGCGCCTGGCGAAGGTGAAGAAGCGGGCGATGAGCACGTCGGGGAACTGGTCGAGGCGGATATTGTAGATGTTGACCGACTCGTTGTAGAACTCGCGGCGGTCGGCGATCTGGTCCTCCAGTTCGGAGATGCGGTTGCTGAGGCTGCGGAAGAGCTTGTCCGCCTTCAGTTCCGGGTAGCGCTCCACGACCGCGAAGAGGGAGCGTAACGTGTCGGTGAGCATGTTCTGGGCCTGCATCCTTTGCTCGTCGTTGCCGGCGCTTTTGATCTGGGAGCGGGCCTGGATGACCGCCTCGAGAGTCTGGCGCTCGTGCTGCATGTATCCTTCGCAGACCTTGATGAGCTTGGGCAGTTCGTCATAGCGCTGTTTGAGGAGCACGTCGATGTTGCTCCAGTCGCGGTCGATGTTGTTCTTGAGGCGGATAAATCCGTTGTAGATCATCACGGCGTAGAGGACCGTTCCGACCAAAAGGAGCAGCAAGACGACAAGCACAATCCAACCGATCATGTTACCTCCTGGAAAAAAGTGTCATTGCGCCCCTGCCTTCAAGTCCCGAGATGGCGCAGCACTGCGATGCTGGCCCAGACGGCGGCGGCCAGAGCGGTTAAAAGGAGCGATCCGATGAGCAGCCCGTACTTGCGTGTCAGGCGGGTCTCGGAAGCGGTTTCGGAGATGATGAAGGGCAGCCCCATCCCCCGGGCCCGGGTGATGACCACCCGGTCTTTTTGCCCGTTCCTCTCGGTCAGGCTCTGGCGCAGAGACTTCTCCTCCATGGCGCGGCGGGCGGCATCCCATTCTCCGGCGTCGATGCGCCCGTCGCCGTCGGTGTCGAAGGCACGCATGGCCGCAGGGTCCTGTTTGATTCGGCGCAGGGCCTCGGCCGTTCTCTGCCGAAGGGACTTGCGCTCACCGTGCCGCACGGTTGCAAATCCGAGAACGTAGAGATCGTTGTTCTCGAAAATGATCTCCTCCTCGTACTTTTCGCTGTTTCGGCCGGCCAGGGGACCGTCGAGCAGAACGAAGGCGTCGCCGGTGTGGTTTCCGGTGCGGCGGTGGCGGGGGGTGATGCGGGCCCGGGCGGGACTGATAGAGACCCGGCCCGTTTCGTCTTTCAGGAAGAAGGGGACGTGGCTGCTGTCTGTCTGGCGCACCAGGTTCCAGTGTCCCTTTGCATTGCGGCGGTATTTGCGAAGGCGGTAGAAGACGCAGGGGATCTGGGTGAGGGGGGAGACGAGGGCGTACTGGCGCACCGCCTTGCCCTTGAGCTCGACCATGCCCATTGCCAGGGAGCGAACCTTGCTTGTGGGGGTGTTCTCCACCATGCGCTTGAGCCTCAGGTAGTGGAAAGCGGCCAGGAAAAGGGCGGTGGAAAGAAGGGCGGGAACGGCGCCGGACTGCAGGCCGTAGCGTTTGAAGAAGGGCAGCACGCTCTGGGCCGCTCCCGTGCCTTGAAGGGCCATAAAGGCCAGGACGCCGCCCCCGATCATAAGGGTACGCCTCCTCCAGAGAAACTCCCTGTCGTCGCCCCGTTCCGGCGGCTGTGGCAGGGGCGGTCGGGCCTCGATCCCTTCGGTCTTCGCATCCCTTTCCCCGGCGGATCCGGCCGGTTCATCGAGGCTTCCCGAACCAAGCGCCTCGCCGTGGCCCACGGCGCCGAGGAGGACCGGGCCGAGCCCGATCCCCTGGCTGGCGTCCTCCGGGGAGGAATTGCGAAGGGTTTCGGCCTGCAGGTCGGCGAGCAGCCAGCCGTAGCGGGTCAGGGCTGCCAGGTTGGCTTGCAGGTCGGGCCGGCCGTCGGCGTCTTTGCGGGGGCGGCAACCGGGGAGTTTGGCGAGGCCGAAATCGGTGTTGAGGGAAAAGGATCCGGCGTACTGGCGGGCCAGTCGGACCAGCTGGTCGAGGTTGCCGGAACCGCTCAGGGAGGCGCGCTCCCCCAGACCCTCGGTTTTGAAACGGCCGGGAAAGAAGCGGATCGCGGTTCGTACCTTCCCCTTCTCGGACAGGAGGTAGAGGTCGAGGATCGGTTTGTAGAGCAGGACTTCGCGGTAGGTCTTTCCATCGTCGCCGGGAGGGGGGGCAGTGGTGCCTCGGTAAGTCTGTCTGGCTACGGCGCGCTTGCGGCTGCGGCCGACGATCTGACCCGACAGGTCGGCGAGGACCGCCAGCACCCTGTCCCCTCGCTGTAGCGGGATCTCCTGCCCGTCGCAGCGGAAGACGACCTCCTGGTCATCGATCCGCAGTTCACGAACCCGCGCCGGGGCGAAGGAGGGCGGGGTCGGCTCGATCAGCCAGTGACGCCAGCCGGTTTCATCGAGCGCTTCGGCGATCTCCTCGAGCCTCTCCCGCTCCCCGCGGGCCAGGAGGGCCGGCCCCCGGCCGAGGAGACGCTGGCGGGAGGTGGCGGCATCGAGGCCGAAGGACCTGTTCAACTCCGCGATCAGTGCCTGCACCCGCTCTCCGGCGGACGGAACCTGGTCGACGACGAGGCAGGGCCCAATTCCAACGGTGGTCTGCCGCCTCGGGCCAGGGGTGCCGGTTCGAAGCTCCTCGATGCCGTTTCTATGGAAAAATGTCTCGCTCACTGGCCGGTCTTTCGGGTCGGGCGGGAATAATCCGGACGCTTCCTTTATACAACCCCGCGGTGCGTCGTGGCAAGTCCCGGTGGGCATGGTGTCCATCGAGATTCCAGCCGGGTCAGTTCGCGGCCGTCGGCTTCGCGGAGCAACTGGTGGATGAACGCCGGAGGTCCTTTCTCGACCGACCGCAGGCGGGAGAGTACCCGGTCGCCGTAGAATGCCTCGGCGCGATAGGCGATCCGCAGTTCTGACGGGACATGGGTGCGTTGTATCGTTTCGGGGACCGCTTCCAAAGCCCAGGCGGCGTAGACCGCATTATTGACATGGCGGTTGAGATCGAGGTCGGTCATGCGAACCCTGAAGGGAAACTCCTGCTCGGCCTCCCCGAGCGCCTTCGGCATGGGGAACTCGGTGGCCAGGGCCCGGCGGGGAAGGAGGGGGTAGGGGGGGAGATGGTCGTCGAGGCGCACTGGTCGTTTGGTGGCCAGGTCGATGACGACCCAGGAACTCGATGCCTTCAGGAGAGTCTTCCCTGCTGCGTCGAATATTTCGAAATCCCTCACCGTCCCCTTGTGCTCGCGCAGGGCGGGCCAGGTCCGGAGGAGTACCTCTTCGCCCCGGCCGGGATACCGATCGACCTGCAGGTGGTAGCGGGAGAGGACCCAGGTCAGACCCCTCGGCCTCAGTTCCGCAACCGAGACGCCGAGCCTCAGGGAGTGTTCCCCGGCGGCGTCCTGGAGGAAGTTGAGCAGGGTGAGAGGCTGGGCCTGGTCGCGGAAATCGACTTCATAGGCCCGGATGCGGTAGGTCTTTTCAAAAAGCGCCTTTGCGGTCATGGCCGCCCGGGGGACAGCAGGAGGTTCATGCTTTCGACGCGGCGGCGCAGGCTGCTCACCCCGAGGGAGAGGCTGGCCTGCTCCAGGCCGGGTTCCAAGGTGGTAATGGCGGTCTTGCCGACGATCCAGCGACCTTCACGGTTCCAGAGGTTTCGTGTGCGCACCCCCCACAGGGTGTGCAGCAGGGCGGCCCGGTCTTCGTGCTCTCCGATGTACAGCATGATGTGACCGGGGACCCGCACCAGGGTCAGAAACGGGACTCCTTCATCGAGCAGGCGCCTCTCGCGCCGACTGGGGCTCAGGCCGGACAGGGGAACCACCGTCCCCTCCATGGCCTGCTTGGAGGAGTTGCGCGGCAGCCAAAGCCCGAAGGGGGCAAAGAGGTCACGAACAGTAGCCGAACAGTCCCGGTCGGCAAAGCTCTCACCCCAACCGTAGGCTTGTCCCACCATATTGCCGGCCAGGCTCGCGAGGCGCAAAGGGGTCAGCGGCAGGGGGAATGTCTCCCCGCTGTCGGGAGGAAGAAGGGCCTTTGCCAGGAGGGCCCGGCGGTTCTCGTCCGCAACTGCGAGAAAGACTTCATGGCTACCGTCCCCGGTCAGGGGGAGGAGGGTCCCG